>NZ_DBNGMQ010000038.1:0-2205 GCF_057126245.1 Yeosuana sp.
CCGCAAAAATGGTCAAAAACGGTAGATCGAATAAGGCCTTCGATGGGTAAATGCGCTTTAATAGCAAAGTTAGTGGCAGCAGCTCCTATTTTAACCAAAGGTTCTATAGAGATCATTTTAAATAGGAAATAGGCACGCTCAAGTTCAGAATCACTTTTAAGGGCAAAAGCAATTTCTGTATTATCAAAAATACGTTCTGTATTCATTTGTTAAAAATTAATACAAAGATAATGATGCCGGAGTTATCATTTTATATAAAAACTCCTTAATTTCACTTCCTTAAAACATATTTTTTATTTTATGAAACATCCATTACTAAATCTTGATACGCAAGAGAATAATTAAATGGCTGTTACATGTGACCAATAAAAAGAATACATATAAACGCATGAAATCCATAACCGCAAACAATGCCATCATTCATTTTAATGAAAATTGTTATACAGCTTTAAATCAACATCTTAAAGAAGAAAATTTTTCTAATATTTTTATTTTAGTCGATGAAAATACGCATCAACTTTGTTTACCCATTTTACTCGATAAATTGGAAACAACCTGCACGATAGAAATTATTGAAATTGAAGCTGGTGAAATTCATAAAACGATAGATACCTGCTTGGGGGTTTGGAATACCTTATCTGATTTTAACGGCGACCGAAAAAGTTTGCTAATTAATGTTGGTGGTGGCGTTATAACAGATTTAGGTGGTTTTGTAGCCTCTACATTTAAACGAGGCATTGCATATATAAACGTCCCCACTACCCTATTAGCAATGGTTGATGCCTCTGTAGGTGGAAAAACAGGGGTCGATTTAGGAACGCTTAAAAATCAAATAGGGGTTATAAGCACACCAAACTTAGTGCTTGTTGATACGGACTATTTAAAAACATTGCCCCAAAACCAAATACGATCTGGATTAGCAGAAATGCTAAAGCACGGTTTAATAAGTAGTGAGGCGTATTGGAATAAATTTAAGAACCTCTCAGAATTGGCAATGGATGATTTAGATGCCTTAATATATGAATCGATTCTCATTAAAAAGCACGTGGTCGATATTGATCCTTTTGAAGCCAATCTTCGTAAAACCTTAAACTTTGGTCATACCCTGGGTCATGCCATTGAATCTTATTTTTTAAGTAATCCTAAAAAGCCCGATTTACTGCATGGTGAAGCGATAGCGATAGGCATGGTATTAGCAAGCTATATCTCAACGAAATTAGCAGGGCTTCCTATTAAAGATATGGAAGACATAAAAACGCTTTTGAATAATTATTACGGCGTTGTAAATTTCGATGAATCTGATTTTCCGCCTATTATCGACCTAATGAAATACGATAAAAAGAATAATCACGGGAATATAAACTTTGTATTATTAGAAGCTATTGGAAAGCCAAAAATTGATTGCTTTGTTGAGGAATCTCTTATTTTAGAGGCCTTTAAATTTTACGCTTCTTGATTTTTATAATCAAAAAAAGTGTAACTTTATAATATTAGTGTTTCTATAGAAAGAAACCACGTTTATTATCAATCAAGAATGTATTATCTGAGCTATTTTAGATAACTTTTAAAAGATGAATTAGCTGAACATCTGATTATAACTAATTTTAAACAATTTGCAGATGAAAAGAATTATTGTTGATTACAAAAAGTTAACACCGGAAATCCTTAAACTTTTAACGGAAAAATTCCCTGATGGTTTTAGTGATAAAGATATTATTACCTTCGATAATCATCACAATGAAACCATTGAAGCGGTTGAGATTGAAACCGAAGATGCTGATTATTTAGTGAAGGTAAGTAGCAAACTTCATTATACGATGACCAATTTTGACAGTGATGATTTTGAAGTGAATGAATTGGGCAATGTTATTATTGATCCTGAATTAGATAATATGATAGATTCTGATTTGTTGAATGATGATGAAGAGTAAAATTATACTTTAAATAAAGCACCTATTAATTCTTAGAAACTTAAAGGTAATACCACGTTATAAGTGCGAACCTGATAAAGAGTATGTTTCAAAATAGTTAAAAAGCACAGACCATTTGTTTTAAAAATAAGTCTCTTACAAAATCAAAATCTAAGAAAAAACAGTAAAAGGATGTTTAGCTCCTCTAGAAATAGCGTTTAAATATTGATTTTTTCTCTTTAGCACCGTAATACCCATATTTAGCACCATACCCAAAATTAGATTGGTTGACATC
>NZ_DBNGMQ010000039.1:0-16177 GCF_057126245.1 Yeosuana sp.
CAACAACAAAGAACATTTTGTACACATTTCTGGATTAATCGATGAAATTCGTGAAGGTGATGCAGTAGAATTCGATTTGCAAGAAGGCAAAAAAGGACTGAACGCAGTAAACGTAAAAGTAATCTAAAATATACTTTAACAATTACAAGGTAAAGCCTATCAAAATTTGATAGGCTTTTTTTGTTGGTATAAGTATTAAAAAAAGAAAACCCTGCAATAAATTTGTAGGGTTTTCCTTAAATAAAAAAGTTATATTTTTAAAACATTTCTCTACCAGAAAAATGAAAAGCACTTTCAATTGCTGCATTTTCATTACTATCACTTCCGTGAACCGCATTCTCTGAGATTGAATTTGCGAATAATTTACGTATCGTACCCTCAGCAGCATCAGCAGGATTAGTAGTACCAATAAGTGTTCTAAAATCATCAACTGCATTCTCTTTTTCTAAAATAGCTGCAACTATTGGCCCTCGTGTCATATACGTAACCAAATCACCAAAAAATGGGCGCTCATTATGAATTGCATAAAATGATTCTGCATCGCTTTTTGTCATTTGAGTTAGTTTCATTGAAACAATTCTAAACCCTGAAGCTGAAATCTTTTCTAAAATTGCGCCAATATGTCCTTTTTCAACCGCATCGGGCTTAAGCATTGTAAATGTTCTATTTGTTGCCATTTTGTAATTTTAAATTTCGGCCAAAAATACGATTTTATATTTATTTCAAAGTTAATATAAATGTATTAATACATTTTGTGCTATCTATCCAATCCATAAGTTTACCTTCAAACGCACTTATTCAAACAAAAATATTAGCCCGATTTTTAATGGAAAGCCCTTTTTTTCATTTTAGAGATATCTTATTAAATTGTATATTCGCCTTCTATGAAACAACAAGATATCAAAGAATTAAAGCAGTTACTTTCTTTACCAAAAAACATTGTAATTGTTCCTCATAAAAACCCAGACGGTGATGCTATGGGCTCTACTTTAGGGCTATATCATTATCTAAAAAAGTACAATCATAACGCTACGGTTATTACACCAAATGATTATCCTAATTTTTTAAAATGGATTCCTGGTGATGATAGTGTTGTGAAATATGAGTTCCAAACTGAGTTAAGTAACGCACTTCTTGAAAAAGCTGATATTATTTTTACCTTAGATTTTAATGCGTTACATAGAACTGGAAATATGGAAACGGCTTTAGAACAAAGTAATGCTATTAAAATATTAATTGATCATCATCAAAAACCACATAATTATGCTCAATACATATTTTCTGATGTAAGTAAAAGTTCAACCTGTGAAATGGTTTATGATTTTATAAATATATTAGAAGACACGAACTTAATAGATACTAATATTGCTACATGTCTATATTTAGGTATTATGACAGATACCGGCTCTTTTAGGTTTCCTTGCACCACCAGCGATACGCATAAAATTATTGCAGACCTTATTGATAAAGGAGCAGATAATACCTATATATACAATCAAGTTTATGATACAAATAGTTATGAAAGACTTCAACTATTAGGTTGTGCGCTTAGTAATTTAAAAACTGTCCCTAAACTAAGAACTGCTTACATTACATTATCGCAAGACGAATTAAATAAATATAATTATAAAAAAGGCGATACTGAAGGGGTTGTAAATTTTGGGTTATCTTTAGAAAATATCGTGTTCGCTGCTATTTTTATTGAAAACAAACAAGAGGGTATTATAAAAATATCATTTCGCTCAAAAGGGGATTTTTCCGTAAATGACTTTTCAAGAGCTCATTTTAATGGAGGCGGGCATATTAACGCTGCTGGAGGGATGAGTGAATCTTCATTGAATGATACCATTAAAAAATTTATTAGTATATTACCTGAGTATTCAAACGCCCTGAATGATGAATAAAACGCTTTACATATTAGCTCTAATTATACTATTTGTTAGTTGCAAATCTCCTGAAGCCAGAAAACCTATTTCTGTAAAAACCGGTTCATTTATTGATATTTCTGTTGAACGAAATAAAAAATTGAATGCAAAAGAGCAAGCAAGAATACAAAAACTGCTTTCAGATAGGAAGATTGATTATCTAGCCTCACAAAGTGGCTTTTGGTATTATTATAATACTAAAATAGAAAGTGATACACTAAAAATGCCCTCATTTGGAAATATTGTAAATTTCGACTATGACGTAAAAAGTTTGAACGGAGATTTAATATACTCTAAAGACGATATTAAAACCCAAACTTATGCCATGGACCAGGAAGAAATTTTCACTGGAATGCGTGAAGGTCTTAAACTCATGAAAAAAGGTGAAACCGTTACCTTTCTTTTTCCTTCGCAAAAAGCATATGGCTACTATGGTGACCAAAACAAAATAGGTTCAAATACCCCTCTAATGTGTGAAGTAACAGTTCATTCTATTACTGAAAAGTAGTTTTCTTTATGGGTTATTTAAAGTACTTATATAAGATTCTTTTATTTAGTTTTTTACTCTTGACCTTGTCTTGTCAAAATAAACACCCAGACCTTGAAGATGGTATTTACGTAGAATTTATTACTTCAAAAGGTGATATGCTCGCAAAATTATATTTTGAAAAAGCGCCATATACCGTTGCAAATTTTGTATCGCTGGCTGATGGAACAAACACATTAGTTGATAGTTTATACCAAGGTAAAAAATTTTATAATGGCACAACTTTTTATAGAGTTGTAGATAGTTTTATGATTCAAGGTGGTGATCCTTTAGGTACCGGTTTTGGCAACCCTGGTTATAGATTTGATGATGAATTTGTAGACGAATTAAAACATGATAAACCTGGAATTTTAGGAATGGCAAATTCTGGTCCAATGACAAATGGTAGTCAGTTCTATATTACCGAAACATCTAGACCTAATTTAGATAACGTACACAGTATTTTTGGAGAATTAATTTCAGGGTTTGATGTATTAGACTCTATCTCAAACGTTACAACTTCACCTGAAGACAACAAGCCTATAGAAGACATAGTATTAGAAGAATTAAATATTATTAGAATAGGATTAAAAGCCAAGGCATTTGATGCTCCAAAGGTTTTTATAAATCACTTTGTTGAACTGGAACGTTTGGAGCAAGAACGAATACAAAAAGAAGAAGCCCTTATAAAAGCGACTAATAAAAAATTTCAAAATCAATTACAAAAATCTACGCTATTACCTTCTGGCTTGCATCTATTGGTAACTGAGCAAGGTGGTGGAGAAAAATTAAAACAAATATCAAAATTTTTGATGCATTATACGGTTTATTTTGAAGATGGAAAATTACTACAAACAAGCAAATTAGAAACTGCAAAAGCCTTAAATAATGTTGATGAAGAACGAATATTAAACAATGACTATCAACCTATAAAAGCAGATTTAAGTCCGAATGCTAAAATGATCGCAGGACTTAAAGAAGGGCTACAACAATTAAGCATGGGTGATAAAGCAACTATATTTATTCCATTCTATTTAGCCTACGGCATATCAGGAAGCGCTATTATCCCACCAAAATCTAACTTAATTTTTGAAGTTGAAATTTTAGAAATAGTAAAATAAACTGATTCACTCTTTTTTATCTTTTTAGACTAATCTACCTTTAATATGCAATTTACTGGCTAAAGATTATAAAAGTTGAATCAATCCTTTATCTTTACATCTGAAAAAACAGAACCTATGCACACATTAAAATTTGACTGGAATCCGCTAACGGGAATAGAAATTTTAGGAAATTTTAAACTCCACTTTTACAGTGTTATGTGGATTGTCGCTTTTATTCTAGGCTGGTATATTATGAAACGTATTTTCACTAAAGAAAAGGTTTCATTAGAATATTTAGATCCGCTTTTTATTTATACCGTTCTCGCCACAATGATTGGTGCGAGATTAGGGCATGTTCTATTTTACCAATCGGAATTAATTACAGAAGATTTCTGGAGTATTTTTCTTCCAATTAGAACAAATCCAAAATTTGAATTTACTGGTTTTCAAGGATTAGCAAGCCATGGTGCTGCTATAGGTATTATTATTGGCATGTATTTATATAGAAAAAAATACACTTATAAATCGCTGTTATGGATTTTAGATAGGATTGTAATTGCTGTTGCTTCTGGGGCTGTTTTTATTAGAATTGGAAATTTTATTAATTCAGAAATAATTGGAAAAGTAACCGATTCAAATTTTGGGGTTCGTTTCATTCAAGATTTCTATTATAAAAGTGAAGTTGTAAGATTAACGGGTATTAAAAATGTTCAAAAAGCCTATAACGCCATTTCTGACAATCCGCAGTTTCAAAATCTTCTTGATGCAGTTCCATACAGGCATCCTGCCCAATTATATGAGTCTTTTTGCTATATTTTTGTATTTTTAATTCTTTGGTTTGTATATTCTAAAACCAACTTAAAAGATAGAACAGGTTTTCTTTTTGGATTGTTCTTAATTTTACTTTGGACCGTTCGGTTTTTTGTAGAGTTTGTAAAAGAACCTCAAGGCGATGAATATATTAACTGGTTTGGCTTCAATACGGGTCAATGGTTAAGTATCCCTTTTATAATTATTGGACTTTATTTTATGTTTGTTTATAAGTCAAAAACAACTACAAAGTAATATGCTATTTAAAAATTTAAGCCTATATACGTTAGTAACCTTAAGCATTATTTCAATAAGCAACATATCTTGTAAAGAAGATAAAAAAACAGTAAAGCCAGTAGATATTACTTTTAAAAAAGAAGGCGAACTTACTATTTTAAAAAACGCTTCAGACTCTATTATAGTAAGTCTGGATATTGAAATTGCAGATAACGCGTATGAAACTCAAACAGGCATGATGTACAGAAATTCCATGGCAAGTAATCAGGGAATGCTATTTGTTTTTGAAGATGTTACGGAGCGCTTTTTTTACATGAAAAACACCAAAATACCTTTAGATATTATTTACATCAACAATGATAAAATTGTTAGTTTTCAAAAAAACGCACAACCTTTTAATGAAGCGTCTTTACCATCAAATGTGCCTGCAAAATATGTCTTGGAAGTTAATGCTGGTTTAGCAGATTCCTGGGGTTTACATGTTGGTGATAGCATTAGTTATTCACGTTAAAATACTCCTAAAAACAAAAGGCCTATAAGCTAATTGCTCATAGGCCTTTAAAAAGAAAAATTGAGTTAGTTATTCTTTCTTCGTTTTATCAAATCTTTTTACCGTATCATACATTATTGGCGATGCAATAAATAGAGAAGAATAGGTTCCTACTATCACACCTACTATTAAGGCAAACATAAAACCTCTAATAGAATCACCACCAAAAATAAAGATAGATAATAACACTACCAAGGTGGTTGAAGACGTATTTAATGTTCTTCCTAACGTACTACTTAAAGAGACATCTACAACACGCTTAAATTCCCAACTTGTATGCTCGTTTAAATATTCTCTAATTCTATCAAAAACAATTACAGTATCATTTAAAGAATAACCTATTACCGTTAAAATAGCGGCTATAAATGCCTGATCTATTTCCATGCTAAATGGTAAAAATTTATAAGTTAAAGAGAATACACCAAGTACAATTAACACATCATGAAAAACTGCTAGTACAGCTCCAAGTGAGAATTGCCATTTTTTAAAACGTAATAATATATACAAGAACACCACAATTAACGACCCTAAGATTGCCCAGAATGATGCTTGTTTAATATCATCCGCGATGGTTGGTGTTACTTTATAATATTTCATTAAACCAACAGTTTTAGTATCGGCATCACTTATAAAATCTTCATAAGAAACACCATCTAAATGTGGTTGTAATGCGTTATATAATTCTACTCTTATTTGCTCATCAACCTCAGCACCAGTTTCATTTACTTTATATTTTGTTGTAATTTTTAACTGATTAGCATCACCAAAGGTTTTGGCATCAGCACTTCCAAATACATCAGACAATGTCGCAGTAATTTCAGTAGGACTTACATCTTGAGCAAAACGAACTTGGTAAGTTCTTCCTCCAACAAAATCGACACCTTGGTCTAAACCTTCGGTTAATAAAGATCCTAAGCTAATTAAAATAAATGCACCCGAAACGATATATGCAACCTTACGTTTTTTAAGGAATTCAATATTTAAATTTCTAAATAGATTTTTTGTTACGGTTGTTGAGAAAACTAATTTTCCACCTCTATTAACATACCAATCAATTAATAATCTCGTGATAAAAATAGCTGTAAATAATGATGTTCCAATACCTATTAAAAGCGTTGTAGCAAAACCTTTAATTGGCCCTGTTCCAAAAACAAATAATATTAAAGCGGTTAGACCTGTGGTAATATTGGCATCTAAAATAGATGACAAGGCATTACTAAAACCGTCTTGAATTGCTTCTTTTAAACCTTTTCCTTTAGCGATTTCTTCTCGTATACGCTCATAAATAATTACGTTTGCATCAACAGACATACCAATTGTTAAAACAATACCGGCAATTCCAGGCAACGTTAAGACTGCGCCTAAACCTGAAAGAATACCAAAAATTAATAAGATATTTAATGCCATGGCAATATCTGCAAAACCACCAGCTTTGCCGTAATAAAATACCATCCAAATTAATACTAATGCTAATGCTATCGTAAATGATAATTTACCATTATCAATAGCTTCTTGTCCAAGAGACGGGCCTACTACTTCACTTTGAATAATATCTGCACGCGCTGGCAACTTACCTGCTCTTAAAACATTCGCTAAATCAACTGCCTCATTTAAAGTAAAACTTCCAGAAATAGATGATCTACCACCAGCAATTGGTCCTGTTGTTACACCAGGAGCAGAGTATACAATATTATCTAACACAATCGCTATTTGAGTTCCTTGCGTAAAGGCACGACCTGTCATTTCTTCCCAAATTTTTGCTCCTTTAGAATTCATTTGCATAGAAACCTCAGGCTTACCTGTCGGTCCAAATTCATTTCTTGCATCGGTAACTACAGCTCCACTTAATTCAGGGGTATTATCTCTATTCCCTTTTAAAGCATATAAATCAATAAGCTCACTATTTTCTTCCGGTTTACCAAAAGTAAATTTTACGTAACGCTGTTCTACAGGAAGTAAAGCTCTTACCTGTGGCATGTTTAAATACTCAGCTACTTTTTCTTTATCTTTAATTTCGAACTTAGCAATTACTGGTCCTCCAGGGTACCCTTGTCCTCTTAATAAATCGAAAATAGGATTTACAGCAACATCTGTTGAATCTGTTCTTGCATCTCCTAAAAGCTCATCAATTTTTAAGTCAGTGGCATTCTCGTCATCATTACCCTCTTCCTCTTGAGTATCAGGTTTAACATTTACAATATCCTTTAAAACATCATTTGCTTGAGACAAATAAGTGAAAAATTGTTCTCCCTTATAAGCATCCCAAAATTCTAACTGAGCTGTACTTTGTAATAATGTGGTAGCACGCTCAACATCTTTTACCCCCGGCAATTCTACCAGAATTCTACCCGATGTTCCTAAACGTTGAATATTAGGAGATGTTACTCCAAACTCATCAATACGCTTACGTAATACTTCAAATGCAGAAACTATAGATTCGTCAATTTTTGTTTGAATCACTTTCTTCACATCATCATCCGTCATACTTCCATCTATTTCACCATCCAGCGCCTTTGTATAAAAAATATCGGGTGACGCTAATTTAGTTTCTCCTTTAATTTTATCAAAAGCTTCAAAGAAATCTTCTAAGTATGTATTCTGACTATTTTTCTGAATTTCCGAAGCGTCATCGAGTGCTTTATTAAATACCGGATTTTTGGTATTATTAGCTAATCCCTTCAAAATATCTTTTACAGATACCTGAAGAATAACATTAATACCCCCTTTAAGATCAAGACCAAGATTCATGGCTTTTTGTTTCACTTCATTATAAGTGAATTTTGCAATTCCAATGTTATAAACTGTATCTGTAGCTATTGATTCTAAATAATCTGCTTCTTCACTACTTCGTTTTGCTCTGTAATCATCTTCAGTATCTGGAATTTTGCTAATCGCAAGTTCCTCTGCATTGTTTTCGATTTGCTTTGCTTTAAACGTGAAAGAAAGTTGATAAATACTTACTACACCGAATAAAATCGCGAATAATTTTACTAGTCCTTTATTTTGCATTGTTTATTAATTTATGTCAAGTTTGTTTTATAACGAATTTGAAAGTCGTATTTATATATTGACAATTTGTGTTATAATTAAATTGATGTTTTCAAAATGTCACTTAAGTGATTTTTTGACTTTGAAAATATTATTGAATATTATTGAGAACGACTTTATATTTAACCTTAGAAGTTAAACTATGCTATCCCGTGAATGGTAGGCCCAGCCCTAACTTCTGGAATATTCCTTGATGCATTATCTATTTCTGTAGCAATGTTTTTAAATACTTTTAATGCAACTTTTACAATATTATTTTCACCTTTTGTATCAACGGCATTATTATAACCATAAAAATTTGTGTTATGTAACCTATCGTAATCTTGTTTTAAATTTAATACGTACTTGCCACCTAAACCTGAACCAGAATCATTGTCTTTATTAATTTCAAAGACATCGAGTTTGTAGTTTTTTTGTTCTTTATTGGAAGGAAAACCTGAAGAGCTTTCAGTTGTGTTATTGACTAAATGCGCAATTTGAATCTTATTCTCTCCTAAAAGTATTTTTTTAATACTTTCAACTTCAGAATCACTATAATACGTTATTTTAAGTTGTCCATCTTTAAGGTCTTGAACTCTAACAGTAATAATACCTATAGACTGTAATTGCTTTTTAACAACGGTAATCGCACTTTGAGCTTCATCAGTTGTTATATCAACATCTGAGAAATTTAATACAATCTCCTGGTTAGGTTCAGAAACTTGAAACTGATGAACACCTAAAAAGGAAAAAAGAATTAAAAAAGCACCAACGTACCATGTTTTTTTCATGTGCCAAATATAAAAAATAAAGACTGTATTTCTACAGCCTTTATATAAATATCTAATTTAAATTAATGAATCTTATAATTCCAACAAATCATTCACTTTAGAAACGGCTTCAGCACTGGCTACCATATTATCTTTTTCAGCTTGATTAAGTTCTATATCAACAATTTTTTCAATACCATTTTTACCTAAAAGAACAGGTACACCAAGACAAATATCGTTTAAACCATACTCACCTTCTAACATTACTGAACAAGGGAACATTTTCTTTAAATCGCAAGCAATAGATTGAACCAAAGCAGATACTGCTGCTCCAGGTGCATACCACGCGGAAGTTCCTAATAATTTCGTAAGGGTTGCCCCCCCCACTTTAGTGTCTTCTTTTACAGTATTTAATCTATCTTCTGATAAAAACTCTGAAACTGGCACACCATTTCTTGTGGCAAAACGAGTTAACGGAATCATTCCTGTATCGCTATGTCCACCTAGAACCATTCCGTCAACATCACTTATCGGGCTTTCTAAAGCTTCGGCTAACCTGTATTTGAAACGAGCTGAATCTAAAGCACCACCCATTCCAATAATTTTATGTTTTGGTAAACTTGTTGATTTATGTACTAAGTATGCCATGGTATCCATAGGATTACTTACTACAATCATGATGGTGTTTGGGGAATATTTAATTAAACTAGAAGATACGGTTTTAACAATACCTGCATTGATTCCTATTAGCTCTTCACGCGTCATTCCTGGTTTACGAGGTATCCCAGAAGTAATAACGCAAACATCGCTGTTTGCTGTTTTACTATAATCATTAGTAGCTCCTGTAATTTTTGTATCAAATCCGTTTAAAGATGCAGTTTGCATTAAATCCATGGCTTTACCTTCGGCATAACCTTCTTTAATGTCTAACAAAACTACTTCTGAAGCGAAATCTTTTATTGCTATATATTCTGCACAACTTGCACCAACTGCTCCTGCTCCAACTATTGTTACTTTCATAAGTTTTTTTTTAAAATTATTTAATTGTTTATAAGGAATACATTTTTTCTTAATTCTGGACAACAAATGTCTTAAAATAGCGTATTCTATCATATGATATTTGTCATACAAAATTACGAATTTAAATACACCAAATGAAAAAAGTGCAAGACAAATCTTGCACTTTTCACGACTAATTCAAATAAAAAAACTAAACTAAAACTAAACAATCATATCTTGATTAAAAGTTTGCACTTTTAATATATTTATTATCTAAAACCAAAGTTGATACCAACCGAAAATGCATTAAATTCAGCTATATGATATTCTGCATTAAATCTAAAAAAACCTAATTTCAACTTTGTTCCTAAAGTTCCTCTAACACCTGAAATCTCACTAGATACTGTAAAAGGATCTACAATATCTTGAGAAATTACAATCCCATCTGAAACACGATAAGTTCCTAATAAATCTGAATCTGATGTTCCCTTAATATAACCAACACCGCCATAAAAATTAATAACAGGCAATTTAGTCGATCCAATCAATTGAAGTAACCATGTATTTGTTGATGTATCTAAGCGTTGATTTTCACCACTTACACCTGAAGAACCATTTAAATCATAAGAACCATCTAAATGTGTATATGCTACTAAACCAGAAATTGCAACTGGAAGTAACTTATCAGCTGGCAACCATTTCGTAAACTCTAATTGTAACCCTGCACCATACATGCTTAACTCAACATCCTCTGTATTCATTTTTGGCACAAAACGTGCTTTAACTTCTATACCTTTACTTAGCCCTAAAGCTCCTTGAATAAAAGCAGTTGGCAATAGATTGGCGCTAGAATTACCAATCCCATTTGGAAGGGTAATCTGTTCTGTTTGTTGACCAAAGATAGGATCGTCATATGTTATAATGATATTAATATCAGGATTATTCTCTCCTAAAGCACTTGCTACCATTTGTGAATTTCCTCCTTGCGCAAAAGCTACATTACTGTACAAATCTGTATTCATTAAAAAGGATTTATTTTTACTAGCAATTGTAGCAGCATTGGCAATAATTGAAATTTCAAAGCCACCTAAAGGTTTTACATCTGCAGTATTAAACCAGTTGGCATTCATACTATACATGAGCCCATTGGTTCCTGGTGCTAAATAATCATTGGCAAAACGTTCTGCATCTTCTACACCGGCAGCGAGTAATACATCTAAATCATTTTGAGCATTTGAAAGGAAAGCTGTTAGACAAAAAAACAATAATAAGATTCTCGTTTTCATACTTTGATAGATTTTGGTTTAACAAATGTATGAAAATATTTTAATACAGCACACTTAATCGGTAAAAAATTACACTTAAACTGATATTTTTATTTTTTAACATAATAAAATAGCCTTAATTTTATTATAAATCAAGGCTATTTTTTATTATTATATATAATTCTATCTATGCGTCAATATTAGCATAAACTGCATTTTTCTCTATAAATTCTCTACGTGGTGGTACATCGTCTCCCATCAACATTGAGAAAATCCTATCTGCTTCAGACCCATTATCAATTTGAACTTGTCTTAAAATTCTAAACTCTGGATTCATTGTTGTATCCCAAAGTTGTGATGCATTCATCTCTCCAAGACCTTTATAACGTTGTATACCAGCACTTCCGCCCATACTCTCAACAATTTCATCACGTTCTTTATCAGACCAGGCATATTGTTTTTTAGTTCCTTTCTTAATTAAATACAATGGGGGCGTCGCTATAAAAATATGACCGTTTTCAATAAGTTCTTTCATATATCTAAAGAAAAATGTTAGAATAAGTGTCGCAATATGACTACCATCAATGTCGGCATCACACATAATAACAACTTTATGATAACGTAATTTTGACAGGTTTAATGCTTTACTATCCTCTTCAGTCCCTATCGTGACACCTAGTGCGGTAAAAATATTTTTAATCTCCTCATTCTCAAATACTTTATGTACCATCGCTTTTTCAACATTAAGAATCTTTCCTCTTAATGGTAAAATGGCTTGAAAGGCTCTGTCTCTTCCTTGTTTTGCCGTACCTCCCGCTGAATCTCCCTCAACTAGGAATACTTCACATTTTGAAGGATCTTGCTCTGAGCAATCACTTAATTTACCTGGTAAGCCACCAATACTCATAACCGTTTTACGTTGCACCATTTCACGTGCTTTTTGTGCGGCATGTCTAGCTTGAGCGGCCAAAATTACTTTTTGAACAATGATTTTAGCATCATCTGGATGTTCTTCAAGATAATCTGTTAGCATTTCAGAAACCGCCTGACTTACTGAGGCTGAAACCTCACGGTTACCTAATTTCGTTTTTGTTTGCCCTTCAAATTGTGGTTCTTGAACTTTTACAGAAATAATAGCTGTTAATCCTTCACGAAAATCATCACCAGCGATATCAAACTTTAATTTATCTAACATACCTGAACCATCTGCAAACTTTTTAAGCGTCATGGTTAAACCACGTCTAAAACCAGAAAGATGGGTTCCGCCTTCATGCGTGTTAATATTATTCACATAAGAGTGTAAATTTTCGGCATATGAGGTATTATAAATCATAGCCACCTCGACAGGTACACCATTCTTTTCACCTTCAAATGCGATAACATCTTTCATTAATGGCTCACGCGTACCATCCAAATATTTGATAAATTCCTTTAATCCTTCTTCTGAATGAAATGTTTCTCCTTCAAACTCCCCATTGTCTTTTTTACTTCTTCGATCAACCAAATGAATGGTAATTCCTTTATTCAAATAGGCCAACTCACGTAATCTACTAGCCAACGTATCATAACTATATTCACGTGTTAGCGTAAAAATAGTTGAATCTGGTCTGAATGTTACTGTTGTTCCTCGCTTATCAGTTTCACCAACCATTTTAACAGGATACATGGCTTTTCCTCTCTCATATTCTTGCTCATAAATTTTTCCATCTCTAAAAACCGTGGCTTTTAGATGTTCTGATAAGGCATTCACACAACTAACACCTACACCATGTAAACCACCAGAAACTTTATAAGAATCTTTATCAAACTTTCCTCCGGCGCCTATTTTGGTCATAACAACCTCAAGAGCAGAAACGCCTTCTTTTTTATGAAGATCTACAGGGATACCACGACCATCGTCTTCTGTGGTAATAGAATTATCTTCATTAATAATAACGGTAATGTTATTACAATGACCTGCTAAGGCTTCATCAATTGAGTTATCTACGACTTCATACACTAAATGATGAAGTCCTCTAACACCTACATCTCCAATGTACATGGATGGACGCATGCGCACATGTTCCATTCCTTCTAATGCCTGAATACTATCAGCTGAATAATTATGCTTATTAAATTCTTCCTTTTCTTGACTCATATTGTTCTTTATCTAAACGTTATCGTTTCACTTGACATCATAAAAAAAATGATGCTATTTGCACCATTTTATGGTACTAACAAATATACTGAAATATGAGCTTTTTTAAAAGTAATTTATCAATTAACAATATAAATTATCAACATTTGTTAATTACTTAAAAGTTGCTTAATTCGCTTAAAAATGCGCTTAAAATCAATTTTAAGCGCATTTTTAAAATTTTAAAATACCAAAAACACAAAAGCCTTTAAATCGCTTTAATTTCTGTATAAAATTTTAAAAATATCAGATTGATATATATCATTTCCCTAAAGTCTTATACTTTGTAAATTCAGCTCTAAGTTTTATTATTTACAAAAAACGCATCATTTTAATAAAATGATTATTAAGCTTTTAAATGTATAATTCCTCAAATTTCCTATCTAGTCTAATTCACTTGTGTTGTAAACATTTAATTTGTTAAATTTTTAAACAATTACACAATGAAAACAATTATTACATTTTTCTGTATTGGATTCATATCCTTTACCATGCAAGCTCAGCCAAAAGTTATTACGGTTGACAACAACCCTGATTCTGGGGCTAATTATACTAATTTAGCGACAGCAATTGCGAACTCAATGGTAAATGACACCATTTACGTGCATCCCTCAGCAACAAGCTATGGTAATATAACTATTACAAAACCGCTTGTTATTATGGGACCTGGTCATAATCCCGCAAACAGTAATGGAACAACCGCTAATGTTGCAGGTATATCAATTGGCGGATACTGTGCCAATACTATAATTACTGGATTAGTAATTGGTTACGTCAGTTATACTACTGCCACTGACGCTGATAATGTAAAAATTGTTAATAACAGAATTGACAGTTATATAGCAACTAATCCCTATGCCACCACATTTTATGATGATTGGGTAATTGAAGGCAATTATTTTAATGCTGCTTATGTAAACCCCGGTGGAGCAGCTGGATGGATTATAAAAAACAACATTTTTAATAACACAACCTATGCCATTTATAATTTTAATGACACAAATAGCTTCATTAACAATATTGTTATAAATACAACTGGCAATTTCGCCACTGGCTGTACAAACCCTATTGTAAATAATAATATTTTCATTTTAAAAACTAACATTGTCAATGTTGGCTTAGCCAGCTCAACAATACAATTTAATAATAATTTAACCATTAACGTAGAAGGTTTTACAGTAAACCTTTTAAATGGCAATAACAATTTAGATAATACATACCCTAATTTCGTTGATGCACCGTTAATAACTATTAGTTCTATTTATGATAATAATTATGATCTGGCTGGTAGTTCAGCAGCAAATGATGCAGGAACAGACGGTACAGATTTAGGTGTATTTGGTGCTAATTTTAAATTTGATGTCAATGGACGACCAGATGTATGGCCTTACATGACCTCATTAACTATCACTAACACTTCAGTCGCTTCTGGTCAAGATATTAATGTAGAATTTACAGCTGAGAAAAAGAATTAAACCAATTTTAAAAACAATATTATGAAACTAATAATTACACTGTTTCTGTACTGTATTGTAAATCTTGGTTTTTCTCAAATTAATAAAGCTGAATATTTTATTGATACAGATCCTGGAACAGATATGGGCATTGATATTCCTGTTACACAAGGACTAGATGTAACCAAATCATTCTCAATCAATACAACGGGATTAAGTCTTGGTATACATACCTTATACGTTCGAACAAGAGACATAAATAAGGCCTGGTCCTTATTCTATAAATACAAATTTTTGGTACATGATTTTAGTGATTCAACTGTACCTTCAGAAATTGTTGCTGCAGAGTATTTCTTTGATACAGATCCTGGAACAGACGGTGGAACTCCCATTTCTATAACATCTGGATTCAACTTAAATAAATCCATTTCAATTGGTACTGGGTCGTTAAGTGATGGTATTCACATACTTTATGTAAGAACAAAAGACGAAGATGACAGGTGGTCATTATACACCAAATTCCGGTTTTTAGTACATAATTTCACATCTCCAACGCCTGTAGCTATAAATAAAGCAGAATATTTCTTTGATACAGATCCTGGCACAGATGCTGGAAGTCCTCTAGATATAACAGCCGGTTTCACTTTAAATGAAGCCATTGCAATCCCTTCAGCGGGCTTATCCGAAGGAACACATTTCCTCCATATTAGGGTAAGAGACGAGAATGGTATTTGGTCGCCTTATTTAACTAAGTCATTTGAGGTAACACCTGCATTAGGCATTGAGGATAATTTATTCTTACTAACAAAAATATATCCTATTCCCGCAAGCAATGAGATTACCATCGATGGAAAAACCAATAACATAGAAAGCATTACAATTATTGATGTTCAAGGAAAAGAAGTGAATTCATTTAAGGTTGATTCACCAAAGAATACTATTGACGTTTCAAAATATGCTAAAGGCACTTATATTTTACAAATCAAATCTAAAACAGGCTTGTTAAATAAAAAAATAGTCTTAAAATAACCTTAAAATTCTAATTTTGGTAGAGCCACACATCTTCATAAAATGCGTGGCTCTACTCATTAATTATCAGATGTTTAAATAAAAAATATGTGTTTATTAATCATTTTTTTTAATTAATGTTATCTTTAAATAAACCAACTAAATAAATAACTCATGAAAAAAATTAATTTAATTTTTATTGTACTGCTGTTTACCAGTGTATCATTTTCCCAAATTTCTTATTTACAGTATCGACATGTTCCTCAAAGTGAAGACGCAAAATTCGTTGAGAGAGAGACCAAACACTGGTCTAAAGTAGCAAAAGCT
>NZ_DBNGMQ010000040.1:0-2426 GCF_057126245.1 Yeosuana sp.
AAACCGTTGCGCTTTATTATAAAAATAAATAATTTATGATAAACTTCTTTAGAAAAATTCGTCAAAAACTACTTTCAGAAAATAAAATTGGTAGATATATAAAATATGCTATCGGGGAAGTTTTTCTCGTGGTTATTGGAATATTAATTGCCCTGTCAATTAATAACTGGAACGAAAATCAAAAAGATAAAAAAAAGACTATTAATTATTTAACCAATTTAATGGAAAATCTAAATAATGATATTGCTTCTTTTGACTCTAATATTTCTTTCAACAAAATACGATTAAGAGGTATTTTCTATATTCTTGAACATGCAGAATTGAACTCCCAAACTTTTATAGAAATGGAATGGATTGATGTATCTAAAAATGATTATGCGAATAATATATGGAAGGATTCATTTCCAGATTTATTAGATCAAAAATTTACTGTTCTGGCTTTTTCTATGCTTGGTCGGGGTTTCGGCGGTATCTCTTTAAACAAATCGGTAATCAACGAACTATATTCAACAGGCTTCTTCTCTAATATTCAAAACGCTAACCTAAAAATTGAAATGGATAATTATTACAGTTTTTTGGCCCAACGCCTTGAAGGTTATGCTATTGAAGAACATGAAGAATGGGCGAATGAAACTACTCGATTTTTGCGTGACAAGTACGGAATATTTACTTTGGATGTTTCCGATTTGAAAGATCCTTTAGCTACTTTTAAGGGTAGAAAAGATGTGGAGCATTATTTGCGATATCTGGCACTTGAAGTAAATTATCATTGCATTTGGACGACACATGCTAAAGAAAAAGCCTTGGAATTGATAAGTCTTATTGAAAAAGAAGTTCACAGGTTGAAAAATTAAAAACAAACTTAGGATGGCTATAATTCATTGCTAAAAACAACCAAAACCAAAAAATGCTATCTTTAACATGCTACGATTCCTGCTCCGAAATTCTGTCGAATTTCTACGCAGCGGAATCATAGCCAAACCGTTGGCCTTCATTAGACAAACCATTAAATAATGATAAGATTCTATAAAAAAATCAGACAACAACTACTATCTAATAATAAATTTAGGAAGTATCTTTTTTATGCTATTGGAGAAATTTTATTAGTGGTAATAGGCATCTTACTGGCATTACAAATTAATACTTGGAATGACAAACGCATTAAGAAGGGTGAAGTAAAAGCTTACGCTAAAAAGTTAATTTTAGACCTTGAGCAAGATATTCAAGACGTCAAATGGATTAAATGGCAGGCTGAAGTAGCCTATCTACGGTTGGATAGTTTAACTAATTATACAAGACGCTTGAGTATAGATGATTGTAAAAACTTAGATTTATATATACTAACATATAATGCCCGATATAGACCCTTTTCATGGAATCGCTCTTCCTATGAGGAATTAAAATCCACTGGTATTTTAAATTATTTCAATAATGACAGTCTGGTAAATTTATTAGTACAGTATGAGGCTTTTACAAAACATATGGATGTGGATTACGAAGAAGATTTTGAATTAATAAAGGAAGCCAACAAATTGAGGAATAAGGTTGTAAACATGAATTATGAAAGAGAGCCTATGCCTAATTATTATCCCCTCATAACAGCGCCCTATGGGTTTAAAGTAGAAATAATTGATTATCAAAAAAAGGATTTTTATCTTGAGTTACAGCGCCAACCCATTGACTTCATTGACAAGAATCAAAAAAAATTGGACGATGCGATTAATATTTATACTGAATTAAAATACAATTTCTTCTTAAGGGGTTCTAATGAGCTACCAAAATTGATTCTCGATGCAGAATCTATTATTCAACTATTGGAGACTAGTTATTTGGCCGAAGATATCAAACAAGGAAAAATTAAAAGATACCGAACAGAATTATCCTCATTGTTAGTAAATGGAAAGACTATCGATGAAATTATTGACATAATCAAATCTGATGACATTAATGAGATAGTTTATGATATTTCTCGAAATGCAATAAATCGTTTTGGACATAATCTTATGAATTATGAAAAGAACTATGAAGCTTTAAAAATATTTAAGCTAAATACAGAATTATACCATGGATGGTTTACTCTTGATAATTATGGAGAATGTTTATTAAAAGTAGGTGATACGGCAAATGCTATAAAGGCTTTCAATAAATCACTGGAATTGAATCCAGATAATACAAATGCAAAAAACATATTAGCAAAATAAAATAACGAAATGCCAACATTATGTATGAAATCATAGCCACAAAAAGCCAACACACAAACCAGAGCTACGATTCATACATTTAGCGTTCATCTGCAATAAAAAAATAGATTTTATGGACTCAAATAAACGTATTGCCAAAATTGTCGGAATATTATTTATAACTGCTACGGTTACTTCTTCACTGAGCATTTCGATTACCGAACCCATTCTTGAATCCACGAATTT
>NZ_DBNGMQ010000041.1:0-47876 GCF_057126245.1 Yeosuana sp.
TGTTTTTTTGCTTCCTTAATAGCGTCTGCCATTTGTTTTTTACGACTTCCCATAGCTTACTACTTTTTACCTTTATTTTTAGCACCTGCATGTCCACGGAATGAACGTGTTGGTGAAAATTCTCCTAATTTATGACCTACCATATTCTCAGTAACATATACTGGTACGAATTGACGGCCATTATGTACTGCTATTGTTTGTCCAACAAAATCTGGAGTAATCATACTGGCTCTTGACCAAGTCTTGATAACCGTCTTTTTGTTAGCTTCTACGTTTGCGGCTACCTTTTTCTCTAATTTATAATGAACGTAAGGTCCTTTTTTTAATGATCTTGCCATGTCTTATTTCTTTCTACGTTCTACAATATATTTATTACTTGACTTAGTCTTCGAACGGGTTCTGTAACCTTTAGCAGGTATACCGTTTCTAGAACGAGGATGTCCACCTGAAGATTTACCTTCACCACCACCCATCGGGTGATCTACTGGATTCATTACAACTGGTCTAGTCCGTGGTCTTCTTCCTAACCATCTTGTTCTACCTGCTTTACCACCAACTAATAATTGATGATCTGAGTTTGATACCACACCGATAGTAGCCATACAGTCAGCAAGAATCAATCTTGTTTCACCTGAAGGTAATTTAACGGTTGCAAATTTACCATCTCTTGCCATTAACTGAGCAAATGCTCCAGCACTACGAGCCATAACAGCTCCTTGTCCTGGGCGTAACTCTACGCAAGAGACAATAGTTCCTAATGGAATTTCACTTAAAGGCATTGCGTTTCCAATTTCTGGAGCAATACCTTCTTTACCAGATACTACATTTTGTCCAACCTGAAGTCCATTCTGAGCAATAATGTATCTTTTTTCACCATCTTGATAATTCAATAATGCGATAAAAGCGGTTCTGTTTGGATCGTATTGAATTGAAGCAATTTCACCAGGAATACCTGCTTTGTCTCTTTTAAAATCGATAATACGATACTTTTTCTTATGACCCCCACCTATATAGCGCATGGTCATTTTTCCTTGACTGTTTCTACCACCAGACCTTTTGTTCGGAACGAGTAAACTCTTTTCCGGCTTATCAGTAGTAATGGCGTCATAACCATTTACTACTCTAAATCGCTGTCCTGGTGTGATTGGTTTTAATTTTCTTACTGACATCTGTCTTTAATTACATGTTACTGTATAAATCAATCATTTCACCTTCCGCCAGTTGTACAATTGCCTTTTTAACAGCATTTGTTTTACCATGTTGAATACCTGTTTTTGTAAACTTAGTACTTCTATCTGGACGGACATTTATAGTACGAACTTTTTCAACAGAAACCCCATAAGCAGCCTCAACCGCTTTTTTAATTTCTACCTTGTTCGCCTTGGTATTCACTGCGAATGTATAGCAGTTTCTTAACTCGCTATCTGCTGTCGCTTTTTCTGTGATTATAGGTTTAATTAAGATACTCATGGTTTCTATTTACTTAAGTTTGTTTCAATTCCTGCTAAAGCTCCTTCTAAAAGCACTATTTGATTTGCATTTAAAATCTTATAAGTACTTAATTCTGAATTAGTTATAACTTCAGAGCTTTTTAAATTGCGCGATGACAAATATACATTATTATTTGACCCACCCAACACAAACAAAGATTTTTTGTTTTCTAGGTTTAAAGCCTTTAAAACTGCTGTAAAGTTTTTAGTTTTAACAGTATCGAAATTAAAGTCTTCCAATACCACAATTGATTGCTCTCCTGCTTTGATACTTAAAGCCGATTTACGTGCCAATCGCTTCACATTTTTATTAAGTTTAAAGCTGTAATTTCTTGGTCTAGGACCGAACATACGACCACCACCTTTAAATATACCAGACTTAATACTACCTGCTCTAGCCGTACCAGTTCCTTTTTGCTTTTTAATCTTACGAGTACTTCCAGAAATCTCAGCTCTCTCTTTCGATTTGTGAGTCCCTTGACGTTGGTTTGCTAAATATTGTTTAACATCCAAATATACTGCGTGATTATTAGGCTCAATAGCAAACACATCTTTAGAAAGGTCTGCCTTCCTACCTGTGTCTTTTCCGTTTAAATCTAAAACTGCTACTTTCATTATTTTCTAATAATTACATAAGAATTTTTATGCCCAGGTACACAACCTTTAACAACAAGTAGGTTCTTTTCAGCAACTACTTTTAAAACTCTTAAATTTTCAACTTGTACTTTTTCTCCACCCATTCTACCTGCCATTCGCATTCCTTTGAATACTCTTGATGGGTAAGAAGAAGCTCCTACTGAACCAGGTGCTCTTAAACGGTTATGCTGACCATGAGTCGCTTGACCCACACCACCAAAACCATGACGTTTTACAACGCCTTGAAAACCTTTTCCTTTTGATATACCTGATATATCAACAAATTCACCTTCTACAAAGTGCTCAACAGTGATAGCATCACCTAACTTGTACTCCTCCTCAAAACCTTTGAATTCTACGATTTTGCGTTTTACAGAAGTTCCTGCTTTTTTTGCGTGACCTAGATCAGCTTTAGTAGCACTTTTTTCTGTCGCGTCATCGAAACCTAATTGAACAGCTTCATAACCGTCAATTTCTTCAGTTCTGACTTGGGTAACGATACATGGTCCAGCTTCGATTACTGTACATGGCATATTTTTACCATTTTCATCGAAGATGCTGGTCATACCGATTTTTTTTCCAATTAACCCAGACATAATTATTTATTTAATTTATTACTTATTTATTTAAAAAAATTCAGGGTCAAAATACCTTCAACCCTGAATGTATTTTTACCGTTTTTCCTTCGCTCGCAGCTTAGGACATGTTTTCAAGGAAACCTCCTTGAGTTATTACTTATACTTTAATCTCTACTTCAACACCACTTGGCAATTCAAGTTTCATCAAAGCATCTATTGTTTTTGATGAAGAGCTGTAAATATCAAGTAATCTCTTGTATGAACTTAATTGAAATTGTTCTCTAGACTTTTTATTAACGTGAGGAGAACGTAATACAGTGAAAATTTTCTTATGTGTTGGTAAAGGAATTGGACCCGTTACAACAGCACCTGTACTTTTTACAGTTTTTACAATCTTATCTGCTGATTTATCAACTAAGTTATGATCGTAAGACTTTAATTTTATTCTGATTTTTTGACTCATTTCCTTAAATTTTAAGCTTCAATGCCTTTAGCTGCTTTTATTACTTCTTCAGATATATTTGAGGGTGTTTCAGCATAGTGTGAAAATTCCATAGTTGATGTTGCTCTACCAGAAGATAATGTTCTTAATGTTGTTACATAACCAAACATTTCTGATAATGGCACGGTAGCTTTTACAGTTTTCGCACCAGCTCTATCACCCATATCACTTACTTGTCCTCGACGACGGTTTAAGTCGCCTACAATATCACCCATATTTTCTTCAGGTGTAATTACTTCCAATTTCATAATTGGCTCCATAATTACAGCTTTTGCAGCTTTTGCAGCAGCTTTAAAACCTAATTTTGCAGCTAATTCAAATGATAGTTGATCCGAATCCACATCATGATAAGATCCATCATTTAATGTTACTTTCATAGCATCAACTTCGTATCCTGCTAATGGACCATTTACCATTGCCATTTTGAATCCTTTCTCAATTGAAGGGATAAATTCTTTAGGAACGTTACCACCTTTAATCGCAGATACAAATTCTAAACCTACTTTTCCTTCTTCTGCTGGCTCAAGTGTAAATACAATATCTGCAAATTTACCGCGACCACCAGATTGTTTCTTGTAAACTTCTCTATGATCAGCTTTACGCGTAATAGCCTCCTTATATTCTACTTGTGGTTGACCTTGGTTTACCTCAACTTTAAATTCACGTTTAAGACGATCAACAATAATATCTAAGTGAAGCTCACCCATTCCAGAAATAATAGTCTGCCCAGAAGCTTCATCAGTTCTCACAGTAAATGTTGGATCTTCTTCGGCAAGTTTAGATAAAGCCATTCCTAATTTATCAACATCAGCTTTTGTCTTAGGTTCAACCGCAATACCAATTACTGGATCTGGGAAATTCATAGACTCCAAAACAATAGGATGTTTTTCGTCAGACATGGTATCACCAGTCTTAATATCTTTAAATCCAACTGCTGCTCCAATATCTCCAGCCTCAATAAAATCGATAGCATTTTGTTTATTAGAGTGCATTTGGTAGATACGAGAAATACGTTCTTTTTTACCTGAACGATTGTTCAAAATATAAGAACCAGCATCTAAACGACCAGAATACGCTCTAAAGAAAGCTAAACGACCTACAAAAGGATCTGTTGCAATTTTAAAAGCTAAAGCTGCAAAAGGCTCTTTCACATCTGGCTTACGAAGTTCTTCTTTTTCAGTATCTGGATTAATTCCTATAATACCTTCTTTATCCATCGGAGAAGGCAAATAACGACATACAGCATCTAATAAAAACTGAACACCTTTATTTTTAAATGCAGAACCACAAATCATTGGAATGATAGACATATCCATTACAGCAGCTCTAAGTGCAGCATGCACTTCATCTTCTGTAATAGAATCTTCATCTTCCATATATTTTTCTAACAGATTCTCATCATAAGCGGCAACTTCTTCAATAAGTTTACCTCTCAATTCAGCAGCTTCTGCTTTTAATTCCTCAGGAATATCAATAACATCAAATGTAGCACCTTGTGTTTCATCATGCCAAATAATAGCACGGTTTTTCACTAAGTCAACGATACCTTTAAAATCTATCTCATCACCAATGTTCATAACAATTGGCACAGCGTTAGATCCTAACATATCTTTTACCTGTTGGCATACAGCCATAAAGTTCGCACCTTGACGGTCCATTTTATTTACGAAACCAATTCTTGGTACTTTATAGTTATCGGCTAGTCTCCAGTTAGTTTCAGATTGAGGCTCAACACCATCAACCGCACTAAACAAGAATACCAACCCATCTAATACACGCAATGAACGGTTTACTTCAACCGTAAAATCCACGTGACCAGGGGTGTCTATAATATTAAAATGATAGCTATTTGAATCATCAGTAGGCAAACCATTTTCTCTTGGGAATATCCACTCGCAGGTTGTAGCAGCAGACGTAATAGTAATACCACGCTCTTGCTCTTGCTCCATCCAGTCCATAGTTGCAGCACCATCATGCACTTCACCTATTTTATGAGAAACTCCCGTATAATAAAGTACACGCTCTGTTGTTGTTGTTTTACCAGCATCAATATGAGCTGCAATTCCTATATTTCTAGTTAATTTTAAATCTCTTGCCATTTCCTATTAAAATCTAAAGTGAGAGAATGCTTTATTTGCCTCTGCCATTTTATGAGTATCCACTCTTTTCTTAACAGCTGCTCCTTCTTCTTTAGCTGCTGCTAAAATTTCTGAAGCTAAACGTTGTGCCATAGATTTTTCGTTTCTTTTACGAGAATAGCCAATTAGCCATTTCATTGCAGTTGAAACTTTTCTGTCTGGACGAATTTGCATTGGTATTTGGAATGTTGCACCACCAACACGACGACTACGCACTTCTACGTGAGGCATCACATTCGACAACGCATCTTTCCAAGTTTCTAATGCTGTTTTTTCTTCGTCTGTTTTTTTGTCTTCTACAATATCAATTGCATCATAGAATACTTTAAAAGCTACAGACTTTTTACCATCCCACATCATCATATTAACGAAACGAGTTACTAACTGATCGTTAAAACGAGGATCCGGTAAAAGCGGTCTCTTTTTTGCTGCTCTTTTTCTCATGTCTTCTTCTTAAAGTTTTAAATTACTTCTTAGGGCGTTTAGCACCATACTTAGATCTACGTTGTGTTCTACCTGCAACACCTGCTGTGTCTAAAGCTCCACGAACGATGTGATATCTAACTCCTGGCAAATCTTTTACCCTTCCACCTCTAACCAATACTATCGAGTGCTCTTGTAGATTGTGTCCTTCTCCTGGAATGTACGCGTTTACTTCATTACCATTTGTCAACCTTACCCTTGCAACTTTACGCATTGCTGAATTTGGTTTTTTTGGTGTTGTTGTATAAACACGAGTACATACTCCACGTCTTTGAGGACAAGAATCTAAAGCAGCCGATTTACTCTTCTTGGTTATTTTGGCTCTTCCTGTTCTTACTAATTGTGAAATTGTTGGCATATATCTTATATGTTTTTTAAAATACCTCTTATTAGAGGGCTGCAAATGTAGAAATAAAAAAGTATTTTTCAAACCCTAAAAGATTAATTTTCAACAGAATTTAAAAATTAGCTCCCGCGATATATAAATAGTCTCGTATTTACGTTAGTTTTACTAAGCTTTATCCCATAATTTCAGCTGTGAAGAAAACATCATTTTTTATACTTACTTTTTACTTTGCTCTATTTTCTGAAGGAATATGTCAAAATTTAAACCTTAAAATTTATGGCAATACGGATGTTGAAAGCCAAATTATTGACTCCATAGGTTACAAAAAAAATCATGTCGATTACTACCTGCTGTCTTCTGAAATAGATACAATTCAAAAAAAACTATTTAAAGCTGGTTATATTGAAAATGAAGTTTCTAAAATTGAAAAGGAAAGTGACTCCATGTTCTCGGCAATAATTCAATTAAAAAAGAAATATGACAACATATATATATACTATACAAAAAATAGTTTTGATACCACACTACTTAATATAGTTACAAATAAGGTCTTTCCCCATTATTTTGAATTACCTATCGCTCGCATTGAAAGCTCTTTACGCTTTTTAAATACGCGAATAGCTAATAATGGATATCCATTTTCAAAATTAAGCTTGTCAAATATCAGAATTGAGAAAAATGACATTATAAAAGCCGATTTAACTTTGGTGTCTGAAAAAGAAAAAAGAAATATTAATACTATTAGACTAAAAGGGTATGATAAGTTTCCTAAATCGTATTTAAACCATTATTTAAAAATTAAACAGAACCAAGTCTTTAATTTAAGCACTATCAAACAAAAGGCACAACAATTAAATAACTTAAGGTTTGCCAAACAAATAAAATCTCCAGAAGTTTTATTTACAAAAGATTCTACCATATTATATATGTATATAGAAAAATCAAAAAGCAATACCTTCGATGGTTTTTTAGGTTTTGGCACTAACGAACAAACTAATAAGTTAGATTTTAATGGTTATTTAACTCTAAACCTTATTAATAATTTAAATTTCGGCGAGTCTTTTAGTTTAGAATATAAAAGCACTCAAAACAGTCAGAAATTTTTTAAGGCAGATATAAAAATGCCCTACTTTTTAAAAACGCCTATTGGTATAGACTTACAACTCTATCTTTTTAAACAAGATTCTTCATTTAATACCGTAAATCAATCTGTAAAGATTAATTATCAAATCAATTCAAAACACACCATATATACGGGTATCAAATCTACAGAATCAAATAATTTATTAAAGCTTGGTTCAAGCACTGCCATTTCTGATTATAAATCAAACTATTTTTCATTAGGGTATCAATTTACAAATCCTCAATATGACAATTTACTTTTCCCAATAAATTCTAAGTTGTATTTAGAATCTAATTTAGGAAGAAGGAAGAATTCAGATTCATCAGAAAAACAAACACTTTTAAGCATTGAAAGCTTTAAAATTTTTAATCTTAACGATAAAAATAGTATTTATTTAAACGTAAGCGGGTCAAGTTTGCTTTCTGACAGCTTTTTTGAAAATGAACTCTTTAGGTTTGGAGGCATTAACTCCGTAAGAGGGTTTCAGGAAAATAGTATAACAGCGTCGTCTTACGGATTTATTAATTCCGAATACAGATACCAACTAAACCCTAATATATATATACATTCTATTATCGATGTTGCTT
Organism: Yeosuana sp.; assembly: GCF_057126245.1. Classification (NCBI taxonomy): domain Bacteria; kingdom Pseudomonadati; phylum Bacteroidota; class Flavobacteriia; order Flavobacteriales; family Flavobacteriaceae; genus Yeosuana; species Yeosuana sp. Next base: position 7,884 of record NZ_DBNGMQ010000041.1, read on the forward strand.
CTTTTGAAAATAAAATCACAAATATCAAAGAGAAATTATTTGCCTACGGTTTTGGTTTTGGTATTTTATCTAATGCAGGTTTATTAAAGCTAAATTACGCCAACGGAAAAACAAATAATCAAAATTTTAAATTCTCAAATTCTCAGCTTCATCTTAGTTTTACCTCTAATTTCTAGCGATTTAAATTACAAATCTGATTTTTTTTCAAGGGAAAGGTAAATTTTAACCTAAAATTATTGTTTAATTAACTTTTTATTATGATTTTTGGCATTGACTAATTCAAATAATTATAAAATGAAAACAAAGTTTAGTGGAATTCTAACGCTATTCCTAGCGTTTGTTGTGCAATTAACGTTTGCACAAGAAAAAACTATTTCAGGTATCGTATCAGATAATTCTGGTTTACCATTACCTGGGGTTAACATTGTAGTAAAAGGAACAACTAACGGTACACAATCAGATTTTGATGGAAATTATTCCATTAAAGCAAGTGCAGGTAGCGTTCTTGTTTTTAGCTACATTGGGCAAAAAACCCAAAACATAACAGTAGGAGCGTCCAATACTATTAACGTAGTCCTTTTGGAAGATGCTGCGGTTTTAGATGAAGTAGTAGTTACAGCTCTTGGTATTAGCCGACAAAAGAAATCGCTTACTTACCAAGCAGAAAAGGTAGATAACGATCGCTTAATTGTAGTTGCGCCTACTAGAGCATCTAGCGCACTAGCTGGTAAAGTTGCAGGACTTCAAATTAACGTTCAGAGTAACGGTGTAAATCCAAGTACTCAAATCTTATTAAGAGGTTTACGTTCAATAAGTCAAAACAACTCGGCTTTAATTGTAATAGATGGAGCTATAGCATCTCAAGGTGCTTTTGATGATTTAAACCCAAATGATATTGAGAGTTTAAACGTACTTAAGGGGGCAACAGCTGCCGCTCTTTACGGGTCTCAAGCAGGTAACGGGGCTATTATTGTTGAAACAAAAAGAGGTAAAACTGGTGAGTCTTTTAAAGTAGGTCTTACATCAGCCACAACCATGGAACAAGTTGCTTATATGCCTAGATTCCAAACTGAGTATGGTACAGGATGGCAAGGTGCTTATGACCCTGTTGAAAACACAAACTGGGGACCTCGTTTTGACGGTACGTTAAGACAAATTGGACCTACATTCCCAGAAGGTTATCCATTATCAACGCAAATGGTACCTTATGCTCCAGTAAAAGATAACTTATTAAATTTCTTTGATACTGGTTTTACTTTCCAAAACACACTTTACGCTACTGCTGGTAGTGAAAATAGTAGTTTATATATCTCTGTAGGTGATCAAAAAACAAGTGGTATTGTTCCAGATGACAGGTACAAAAGAAATACATTAAGAGTTAATGCTTCAAAAAAATTAGGTGATTTATCATTGAGTTTTTCATCTAACTATTTAAGAGATAGTCAAAATGTTGTTGGTGGATCAATTGGAGATCAAAACCGACCACTTTATTGGTTTATCTTAAATACGTCTGCAAACATTCCGTTATCTAGTTATAGAGATTGGGATAACCCAGAAAGTTATGCGTATTCAGACAATTATTATAATGCTTATTACCAAAATCCATATTGGGCCATTGGTACTAACAGAAATATAAGTAGATCAAGCAGATTAACTGCAAACATTACTGCTACATACGATATTACTGACAATGTAAACTTCACTACTCGTTTGGGTATCAACACCGGAAATGGTTTTGGAAAAAACTGGAGAGCAGCTCAAACTTATGATTCTGCGTTACAACCAGCACACTCAGATGTGTCATCTTTTGTAACAGACAGAGAAAACTCTTATACCACCTACACGACAGAGGGTATATTTCAAGGTAAGTTTGATTTCTCATCTGATATTACTTTACAGGCTGTTGCAGGTGCAGTAAACACTACTCAAGTATCAAGATCTAGCGCTATAGCTGTAGTTAACTTAAGTATTCCTGATTTTTACGATGTTTCGAACGGAACAGGACAACCTAACGTTGGTGTCAATGAATCAGAAAAAAGAACGTATGGTTTCTTTACGGATTTAAACTTTGGTTTTAAAGAGTTTATATATTTAAACTTCTCAGGAAGGTATGATTTCACTTCTACACTTCCAACTGGAGATAACAGTTATTTCTACCCTGCATTTGGTGCAAACGTGATTTTAACGGAGGCAATTCCTGATCTTAAAAGTGACTTTTTATCGTTCTTGAAAGTTACTGGAAGTAATTCAACAGTATATAATGATTTAGGTCCATATGCAACCAACGAAACTTTTGGTCAATCTGGAGGATTCCCGTTTGGTTCATTAAACGGATTTGCTCAAACGGGTACAGCTGTTGATGCAGGTCTTACAAAAGAAAAAATTAACACAACAGAATTTGGTTTAAACGCCAGATTTTTAAAAAACCGTATTACTTTAGATGCAGCGTACTTTATAACTAAATCTACCGATTTAATTACTTTTACTACACCATCTATTACTTCTGGAGCAAATGCATTCCTTACAAATATTGGTGAAATAGAAGGTACAGGATATGAAATCTCTTTAGGAGGTACTGTATTAAAAACTGATGATTTCTCTTGGGATCTTCAAGTTAACTATACTCATAACGAGCAAACGGTTAATGAAATATCTGAAGGTGTAAATGAAGTAACTGTTACAAGTAATGGTGAAGTTGGAATTTTTGCTACTGTAGGTGAAAATTTCCCACTAATGAAAGCGACCTCATATGTTAGAGATCCTGAAGGAAGAATTGTTGTTGATGGTACTAGTGGTAACCCTTTAGTTGGTGAACTTAAAAACATGGGAACAACAACTCCAGACTATATCATTGGTTTATTCTCTACTATTAATTATAAGGGCTTTAGTTTAACTGCTACTATGGATTATAGAACCGGACATGTTTATTATGAGCAAGGTTCAGATGCCATGGAATTTACTGGTAGATCAATTGAGTCGGTTTCTGCAAACAGACAAGATTTTGTTTTACCTAATTCTGTAATTGAATCCAGTCCTGGGGTATTTGTTCCAAATACAAACGTGCCGATAACAGATGGTAGACAAGACTATTGGACAAATACTTACAATGAGATTAAAGAAAATTATGTTAAAGATGCTACCGCATTCAAAATTAGAGAACTTGCATTAAACTATAGATTCTCTCAAGAATTTCTAGGAAAATCTGCTGTGAAAGCATTAACCGTTGGATTTATAGGTAGAAACCTGTTTACCTGGTTACCTGCTGAAAACAGTTTCTCTGATCCAGAATTTAACAACAGTAACAGTAATGCTATTGGTATTGGTGGTTATTTTCAATCTCCTCCAACTAAATCTTACGGTTTAAGTGTTAACATTGAGTTTTAATTAAAAAAAAGAATTAGAAATGAAAAATATTTTTATAACAGTCAAAATACTAGTAGTCTTTGTATTACTAGGATCTTGTAGCGAAAATTATTTGGATGTAAATACAGACCCAAATAATCCGGTAACAGTTAGCCCAAACCTAATTTTACCAGTGGCTTTAAATTATACGGCCATTATTGAAGAACGTGACCGTGGGCAAAATCACTTAGGAAATATGTTCATGGGTGCATGGAGTCAATCTGATGGATTCTCTTGGTACAATGATGAATTCCTTTATTTAGTAACACCTTCTTTTTATCAACAAATTTTCGACTATACTTACGGAAATGTTTTAAAACAATATAAAGGTTTAGAAACTCTTGAAGGCGAACAATATGGTTACTATAAAGCCATTTCGAAAATAATGCAAGCCATGCATTTTCAAATATTAGTTGATACTTATGGCGATGTGCCATATTCTGAAGCATTATTAAGGGGAGAAAATCCTACTCCAAAATATGACGATGCTCTTGAAATTTATGAAGCTTTAATCGTTCAATTAACAGAGGCTATTGACTTAATTAATGCTGCTGATGATTTCGCCGGATCTGTAGTTCCTGGTAATGATGATGGCATATTTAACGGAGATATGGATGATTGGAAAAAATTTGCCAATACTCTTAAATTAAGAATATTAGTTCGTCAATCTGATATGTCTGGCAGATCTGGTTACATTCAATCAGAGTTTGATGCTATTGCTGCAGAGGGATCTGGGTTTATGAATAGCGATGTTACCATTAATATTGGGTATAACCAAACAGCTAATCAACAAAATCGTAAATGGAATGATTTTGGGCAAGATGTTGCAGGAAGCAACAGACTTACTAACGATGCCACTTGTGCTACACCTTATATATTAAATAAATTAGCTTCTACTAATGATGGTCGATTAGATTTCTTATTTGAGGAGCCAGAAAGTGGTCACTTAGGAGTAATTCAAGGCCTTCAAGATTACGATGTTCCAGTTGTAGATCAATATATTCCTGCTAATGTTTCAAACATCGGACCTGGGATATTAAAGTCTCCTGAACAAAGTTCAGTAATCTATACGGCTGCAGAATCTTATTTTAACAGAGCAGAAGCAGCTTTAAAGGGTTATATTTCAAGTGATCCACAAACCATGTATGAAGCTGGTATTCAAGCATCATTCGACTATTTAGGTGCAGGCGATGCAACTACGTATTACAACCAAAACATTGCTAATGTAAGATGGTCTAGTTCTTCGGATAAACAAGAAGCTATTATAAACCAGAAATATTTAGGGCTTTTAGGTATAAATGCATTACAAAGTTGGTTTGATTATAACCGTACTGGTTTCCCTTCGGATGTTCCAGTATCCATACTATCGCCAAAACCTGATAGACCTGTAAGGTTATATTATCCATCAAGTGAAATCACTTCAAATGGATTAAATTTACCTACTCAACCAGACGCATTTACAAGTAAAATATTTTGGGCAAATTAAAAAAAAAAATTATGAAAAATTATTTTAATAAACTAGTTATTTTCGGGTTCGCTCTGATTATGACTTCTTGTCTTGTTGATGACGAGACGAGATCAGATTTAAACGATCAAGGTCCTCTATTGGCTGGGTTCACTTCAACTAGCCAAACTATCTCAGGAATTTCTAATGGCGATACGTATCCCAATGAAATTAAAATGGAAGTGAAAGGACCAGCAATTGAAGAGTTTCAAGGTGACGTTGCTGTTACAGTAGCTGTAAACACAGCATTGTCTACAGCAATTGAAGGAACACACTTTAGCTTTCCTTCAAAAACAATTACTTTATCTAGATCAAGTAATTACACTGGTAAATTACCTGTCACGTTACTTACAGAAGGTATTGTTGCACCTTTAGATGTAAGCCCAGTACTCTATTTAGATGTAGTTAGTGCTGATGGATCTAATGTAGTTAATAACGGAAAACAAATTAAAATTACGTTTAACTATTTATGTTTCTCGAACCTTGCAGGTACTTATGATGTAGAAATGCACTATATAAATACAGGCGCTGGTATAGATAGATTTATTTATGGTGAAGATGAAATTGTAGAAACTGCACCAGGCGAATACAGAGCACAAAGAGTCGCATATTGGGAGCTTGAAGGTGGCCCAGGCGCTATAGGTGGAACAAATGGATATACGTTCTATGATGTATGTAATGCCATTACAATACCAGCTCAGAATTTAGTGGAATTGTATTCAAATATCGTTGAAGGAGTTATTGGTAATAGCTTTGTTAATCCGGAAACAGGTGTTATTTATTTTGAATATACTGTTTGCTTTGGTGGTGCTTGTAGAGAATTCTTTGTATTCTATACACCTAAATAATTAATTAATATAATACACATATGAAAAATATAAAATTCTTAATATATTCGGCCATAGTAACGTTATTCTTTTTTGGTTGTGACGTTGAATCAGCGAAACAGGATGCTGAGCCGATAGCTGGGACGGACAATTATCCAATCCCATCATTTACAATTACTACTGGCCCTACAACCATTAATGAGTTCGATGAGCCTGAGTTTACTTATACCGTAACATTAGATAGAGCTACAAAACAAAATATTGATTTTAGCTTTGTGCAAACTGGAGGTACAGCAACGCTGCATGATGACTACGACGTAGTTAATGCGACTATTCCTGCTTATGAAACGACTGCAACGATGACTGTAATGATTCATAATGACACTGAAGTTGAAGGTGATGAAACGTTATCTTTAACTATTGAAAGTGGTCCATCATTGGCAAACAAATATCTTGTGAGCCCTTCAGCATCTTATCCAACACTTGATCTTACAATTATAGATTGGGAATTTTGTATCTTTACGTTAGAAACTTCTGATACTTATGGAGATGGATGGAACGGTGGTTATATAGAATTCATCATGGACGGTGTTTCTTCAGAATATAGCGCAGACGATGATGTAGCTGATGTTTATGAAATAGCAGTTACTGATGGCGCAGATTTTTCATTCACGTATGTTTCTGGCGGGGGTGGATTCTGTGGTGGTCCAGGATATGAATGTGAGAACTACTTCAAATTAACTACTCCTGACGGAACAGTTTATGAAGAAGGTTCAACGGACTATTCAGCAGCACCAACAGAAGGTGTTATTGTCGCGGGGACTAACAATTGCCCCTAATATTTTAAATACCTTATTAATACTATAATATGTTAAAAAAGCCACCTTTATTGGTGGCTTTTTTTTATAAACACTACATAATGAAACGCTATTTAATTATACTCATGCAATTTTTGTGTCTAAGTATATTTTCACAAAATACGGTAGGAGTTATTTCGTCAAGTTTAGAGGCTTATAATGGTTATACGTTATTTTATCCATACTTTTCATCATCAACATATCTCATTAATAACTGTGGGCAAATAGTTCATCAATGGCAAAGTGCGTATACCCCGGCAGCCTCCTGCTACCTTCTTGAAAACGGAAATTTACTGCGAACAGGAAAAATTCCTAATTCTTCCATAACGTTCGGTGGTGTTGGAGGTAAAATTGAACTATTTGATTGGGATGGTAATTTGCTTTGGGAATATACATATTCGACCTCTGAATACACACAGCATCATGACATTTTCCCAATGCCAAACGGAAATATTTTAATGCTTGCCGTATCAACGATTAACAGTGTTGATGCCATCGAAATGGGAAGAGATCCTTCAGCAATATTAGAAGGAAAAATATATAACGAACAAATTGTAGAATTACAACCAGTTGGAACCAACCAAGCAAATATAGTTTGGGAATGGAATATACAAGATCACTTAATTCAAGATTTTGATGTATCAAAAAATAATTATGGCATTATTAAAGATCACCCCGAACTTTTAGATATAAATTTTCTAAATAATAATCCCGGAAATGCTAATTGGCTTCACGCCAATTCCATTCATTATAATGCTATTTTAGATCAAATTGTATTAAGCTCTCGACTATTAAGTGAAATTTATATTATCGATCACTCCACGACTACTTCTGAAGCTGCGTCTCACTCAGGTGGTCTGTATGGAAAAGGCGGGGACTTTCTATATAGATGGGGAAACCCCATATCTCATGATTTTGGAAATGAAGCTGATTGTAATTTATTTGATCAACACTATCCGCATTGGATTCCTGATGGATTGAACGATGCTGGAAAGTTAATGATTTTTAATAATGCCGTTACCCCGAGAAGCTCTGCGGTCGATATTATTACGCCAACAACTACAGCGCCTGGTGTTTATACGTTTGACCCAATTTTAGGCTTTGGTCCTTCTGTTTCAGACTGGACTTATGAAGCCCCTAATCCAACAGATTTCTTTTCATCTATTCTTTCCAGTGCACAAAGGTTACCCAATGGCAACACGCTTATATGTGATGGTGACTCTGGATATTTGTTTGAACTTGATCAATCTAACAATATTGTTTGGGAATATGTTAATCCTGACGACGTTAATGGCATCCTATCGCAAGGTGAAATACCTGTTGCTAATTTTCTATTTCGTGCAAAAAAATATGCGCCTGATTTTGCAGCTTTTACCGGAAGAGATTTAACATCTGGAAATCAAATTGAATTAAACCCTAATTCAGATGCTTGTACAACTTTAGGTATTACAGACCTTGCTTTTTCAGATATTAAAATATTTCCTAACCCGTCATCAAATGTCTTTAATATTAACACGACCCTTTCTATTAACAAAATTGAGTTGTATGACTCCTTAGGACAATTGGTAAGGGAGCAAGAAAACACGACCCGTATTGAAGCTCACCACTTAAAAAGCGGCATGTACTTTTTAAAAATTTATTCTGAAAACGCATATGTCTATAAAAAAATTATTAAAAATTAATAATGTCATTTAAAAACCACTCCTTTTAAGAGTGGTTTTTTTATACCTTTACCACATGCAAGAACAAACTCAAATATTTGGAATTAGAGCTATTATAGAAGCTATTAGTTCCAATGAAACCATAGATAAAGTTTTTTTACAAAAAGGGTTAAAAGGTGAACTTTTTACTGAATTAGAAAGCTTGTTAAGAAAAAATGCCATCAATTCATCGTATGTACCGGTTGAAAAACTTAACCGTTTAACCAAAGGAAATCATCAGGGCGCCGTTGCTCAGATTTCACCCATTGAGTTTCATGATATAGAACAACTGGTTTTAAGTGTGATAGAATCTGGCAAAACACCCTTATTCCTTTTGCTAGATCAATTAAGTGATGTTAGAAATTTTGGTGCCATTATTAGAACGGCAGAATGTACGGGCGTAGACGGTATTATTATACAAAAAAAAGGAGGGGCTCCTGTTAATGGCGATACTATTAAAACCAGTGCAGGCGCCGTTTTTAAAGTTCCTATCTGTAAAGTTGATCATATTAAAGATGCCGTTTTTTATATGCAGGCCTCTGGAATTAGAGTTATTGCTGCCACTGAAAAAACAGATAATACATTGTATGACGTATCTTTTAAAGAACCATGTGCTATTATTATGGGTTCTGAAGGCCGAGGTATTAATCCATCCATTTTAAAAGTAGTTGACGATAAAGCGAAACTACCTTTACTTGGAGAGATAGAATCTTTAAATGTTTCCGTTGCTTGTGGTGCCTTTTTATATGAAGTACTTAGGCAACGCCTTTAATCTTTATTCTCTTTGTAATTGTATTTTATTGTAGGCTCCTGCTCCTGCTCTATCTCGGGTTCTCGATGCTCAATAAAATTTCCGTTTTCATCAAAATGCCTTAAAAAAGGATCGTCTTGTTCATTATAATAGTCTTCTTCCCAAATATATTTTTTAGGTTTTGGTATTTTTCTTTTAAAAAATAAGGCAAAAAAGAACCCAGTTATTAATCCTGCTAAATGGCCTTCCCAAGAGATGTTTCCATCTACTGGAAAAATATACCAAATCATGCTTCCGTAAAGAAAAACAACTAATAGCGATAAGGCTATTAACCTATAATATTTCGTAAAAACCCCTTTAAAAAAAATAAAACTTATTAATACATAAATTAATCCGCTGGCACCAATATGGTATGATGGTCTGGCTATACACCAGGTTAAAAATCCGGATATTAAAATCCCGAAAAAGATAATTTTCCAGGCAATTGGCCTATAAAAATAGAACAAAGCCATAGATAGGACCAATAACGGAATGCTATTATGATAAATATGTTGAATATCCCCATGTATAAATGGGCTAAAAATAATACCCCTTAATCCTTTTATCTCTTGTGGATAAATACCGAATTTTGAAAAATTAAACCCAAAACGTACTTCAAACCAGAAGACTATCCATATAAACAGCACAAAAAATAATGGATATGCCACGACTCCCAAGCTGAAATTAAAATGATGATGACTTTTCATGGAAACTAAGATAACAAATAGTAATCCAACTGCGCTCTTAATGCTAAATTGGCAGATATCCCTGCGTGAGTGATTAAAGCGGTATCCTTTTATGAGACACGAATAAAAGATATAGCGGAAAGCACGACCCTTTTTAGGGGCACGCCAAAAAAAAGGCAAAAACATCTTCTTTATGAGAATCTTAAAAGTGAAAAAATTACATTAATTTTACTACTATGAATGAACCTTTAGCGGAACGATTACGACCTAAAACGCTTGATGACTATGTAAGCCAAACCCACTTGGTTGGCAAGAATGGCGCCTTAACGCAGCAAATAAAACAAGGTCTTATTCCGTCTATGATTTTTTGGGGACCACCTGGCACAGGAAAAACAACACTTGCCAATATTATCGCCACCGAATCTGGCAGACCTTTTTACACCTTAAGTGCTATAAATTCGGGCGTTAAAGATATACGAGATGTTATTGATAAGGCAAAGCAAAGTGGTGGATTATTTACCACTAAAAACCCCATTTTGTTTATTGATGAAATTCATCGTTTTAGTAAATCTCAACAAGATTCTTTATTACAGGCTGTTGAAAAAGGTTGGATTACACTTATTGGAGCAACCACAGAGAATCCGAGTTTTGAGGTTATTCCTGCACTTTTATCGCGCTGTCAGGTTTATATACTAAATGCCTTTGATAAAACCGATTTAGAGACCCTTTTAAGGCGTGCAATCAAACAGGACACCTGTTTGTCTGAAAAAAAAATAAAACTTAAAGAGATTAATGCCCTGTTAAAACTTTCTGGCGGCGATGCCCGAAAACTTCTGAACATTTTTGAACTTATTGTAAATTCTGAGGATACAGAAAACATTGTTATTACGGATGACGTTGTTTTAAAAAAAATACAAAACAATACGGTTAGGTATGACAAAACAGGTGAACAGCATTATGATATTGTTTCGGCATTTATCAAGTCCATTAGAGGAAGTGACCCCAACGCTGCTGTTTACTGGCTAGCCAGAATGATTGAAGGTGGTGAGGATGTAAAATTTATTGCAAGACGATTGCTTATCTTAGCCAGTGAGGATATTGGTAATGCCAACCCAACAGCTTTGGTGATTGCCAATAATACATTTCAGGCCGTTACTACCATTGGGTATCCCGAATCAAGAATTATTTTAAGTCAGTGCGCCACCTATTTAGCGTGTTCTGCTAAAAGTAATGCGTCATACATGGCTATAAATAAAGCCCAACAATTGGTTAAAGATACAGGTGATTTATCGGTGCCACTAGATATAAGAAATGCCCCAACAAAATTAATGAAAGAGCTTGGTTATGGTGACCAATACAAGTATTCTCATGATTATGAAAATAATTTTGCAAATCAAGAATTTTTGCCTGATATCATTAAAGGTTCTAAATTATATGATCCAGGAAAAAATTCGAGAGAACAAGCACATCGGGAGTTTTTAAAACAACGCTGGAAGGATAAATATGATTATTAGAGTGCTTTTAAAACTTAATGTTTAAAACATCTTGTTTTAGATAACCGTCTTCATAGTATTCTAAAATCCATTGGTCTCCCTTTTTTTGAATGGTTGCATTTAAATTTTCTACTAAAAACACATTTTCTAAACCTGTTTTTTTAATTCTGTAAACGACTTTCGGAGAACTATCAACTAACTGGTATCCGTTTTCTATTGCTTGTGCATATAAAATATTTGAAATACTTTCGGTTGAAGGAGTAACTACTTTCTTAGGTTCAATTACTGGAGGCTCAACCTTATCTCCTTTTTTAACTTCAGTTTGAACAACTTTAGCTGCTTTTTCTTCTTTTAAGGTTTGTATTTCTTCTTTTAATTTCTGAATCTTAAGTTCAGATTGTTCTTTTACTTTTGCTACTGGCACTTCTTCTTGAACCATAACATTCGCTTTTGGCGAAAATTTATAGTTAAGAGGCGCAAATGATTTAAACGCATTTCTCAATGCTTCATTATAAGCTTTTTGGTATTCTTTTTCTCTACTTTCTCCTTCTTTTGTTTTAAAAACGACCCTATCATTACAATCTTTTAATTCTACAATAAGCTTCGTCTTGAAAAGTCCTCCATCTTTATAAACATCAGATCTTAATGCCAAACATCGATCCTTTAGTAAGTCATTAGGATAATTATCGCCTTCCATTAATGGCAAAAAGCTATACTTTTCAAATAAAAAAACTGTCAACTCATTCAATCTATATTGATTTTCTGAATTTAAAAAATTATACTTTTTAGGAACAATAATATATTTATAATTGTTCAAATTGTTTTGTGAATATAGCCCTGTTACCATAAGAAATGCCAAGGACAGTAAAAAAAATCTAATCTTCATTATTTTTAAATATATAGTTTAACCCTATTTGTAAAGATACACTTTGTGCATTATATACATTATTATATTGAAAAAAATTATCCGCCATTACATACATATTAAACCCCTTAAGATTTGCAGAAATACCTAAACCGAGGTTATAAAACGAGTAAGAATCTAAAGTATAAGAAATTTTAGCTTGTAAGCCATTAAATACCCTTCTATAATAATAAGTTGTTATAGCCAGCTGCGGTTGTTTTGGTCTGTTTATTAAAAATAACTGTCCGCCTACAGCATTTAAATAGCCTACATCTTCTTTAAGGCAGTTACATTCCGTTTCCTTTTTTTTACCAAAAGCATAATTTACAGAAGCATTCAATTTTATAGGTCTCCAGGTTGTGTATTTGGTATTTACGGTATCCGGTTGAAATAAATCTTCAAAATCGTCTTCAATGTCACTCCAGTATTCGTCTGCTGTTTGATTTGTTTCTGTTTCTGGAAAAATAGGGTTAACACCTTCAAAAATCAGATCCCCTTTAACCTTATAAGTTTCTACATCCTTTTTATGAGAAATAAAACCGATATCAAGCAAACTGGCATCTATTGTTAATTGCTTATTGATTTGTTTGGTAAATCCGATATCAAAACCCAAACCCAAATTACCTCCTAACAAGACTCTTTTTTTAAAAGCATCTGTTATTTCTGATGATTCTAAGGCATCGTCGCTGGTTAGAGAGGCTATTCCTGAAGTTCGAACTTCTAAATCTAAATTAAAATAATGATCAAAAAAATTGTTTTGACCCTCAAGCGTATAAAACGATCCTTTATTTTTAGTTGAAGATATATTCATGATACTTGAATAAATTTTTCCTCTAAAACCAATAGTTAAGTCATCTGTTACTTTTTTATTTATGCCAACATGTAATACTGATATTAATTCGGCACTGGCATTGAAATCTCCCGCATTAAAAACTCTTCCTAGGTTATTATAATTTCCTTCGAGGGCTAAAATGCTATAATCTTCAGGAAAGTAAGCTATCATATCAAACTCTTGATATAATCCGAAACTGATGTATTTATCCTTTTCAAAACGATTTCCGTAAGCAAAACCACCTGAAAATATTTCAGTTTGCTCATTTAAAGTGAAAAAATCATTCTTATCCATACTATAAACTGCCTTGCGAAGTTTAGCGTTAAAATCAATACCATTATCTGCAAATAAATCATATACCGTTGCTCCTGAAGACCCAGCATGAAAATGAATATGAGATAATAACGGAATCCCAACATATCCCTTATTCTTAACTATTCCGCCCGGGTTTTGCAAAAGCGACTGCGGAATTTCTGAGAAACCATAGAGTAATTGCTTGTTTTGAGAAAACAAGCTCGCTGAAATAAGACAACACATATAAAAGAAGACTTTTTTCACAGAAAATTATCAATTGTGAAGTAGAACAATCCTTTTGATTTTAAAGTAATGTCTCCCAATGTATTATCATCAATTGGTTCTCCTGACTGCAAGGTTATTGTAAAAACAAGTTTTACAGTACGCTTTAAGGCTACTAAATCATCATCTTCAAAAACCACCAATTGCTCTGTAATAATATCTTGATTATTGATTGATTGGGGCGCTAAAAGCATTATGGAATATTGTGTGTCATCATTACTGTCAATAAAATCTATGTCTAGTTGAAATGCTCTATTTATAGAGTTTATACTTTCAAAAGTAAATGCTGCCTTAGTTAAATCATCAACGGTCAATTTATTATTAAAAATGTCTAAAAGAACAAAATCTTGAGACACAGAAATTTCTCCATTATTATAAAAATTTGTTGCTGGTGCGTTAAAATAAATAATACTTGACTCTAAAACAGGATTAATTTCTAAATCATCTATTTGATTAAAATCAACATCTTTAGTACAAGACATTGATAAAACAAAGAGGCAAATTGAAAGGTTTTTATATGTTAAAAGATTTTTCATCATCATTCTATTTAACGAAAATATTGCCACTATCGTATGATTTATAAATACTTCTTTAGATCGATTAAACTGTCTATTTCCCTTACATTTTCATTATTCACATGGCTATTTACATTAAAAAAAATCGCATCCATACCTATATTACAAGCACCAAGAATATCTGCTTCATAATTATCGCCTATCATTATACTTTGACCTACTTGAGTTTTGGCAATATTTATCGCATAGTTAAAAATTTCAGGATTCGGTTTCTTTACGCCCACTTGCTCTGAGTTGGTTACGGTATTAAAATAGTGCTCAATATTTGAATGCTTCAATTTCTTTTGCTGAACTTCTTCAAAACCATTTGTAATGATATGAAGCTTGTAATTTACATGTAAGTAGTTTAAAACATCAATGGTATGATCAAACAGATGATTAAAAGTTGATAGATGGGTAATATAATCCTCTGAAAGTTTATATATAATGTCTTTGTCTATGGTTTTATGAATGGCTAAAAAAGCATCATTTAATCTTCCAAATCGTAAAGATGCTTTATCTATCTTCTCTTCACGATAAAGTTTCCAATAGTTTAGATTTATTGGTTCATAATGCGATAAAAAATGAGTCATATCGACATCAATATTATTAAGCTTAAAAATCTTTTTAAAAGTGAGCGCTGAATTTTTATCAAAATCCCATAAGGTATGATCTAAATCAAAAAAAACATCGGTTATATTTTCAATTTTCATCTATATATTTATTTTTTTTATTGGTAAGATAGTATTTACCAACCATTATTTGAGTTGATAACCACTTAATTGTTATCACTTATTTCATTTGCAGAATCTAATATTATATTGAACAATTCTTTAAAACCTTTCCATCTAGGAGAATCACTAAAGGTATAATTATGAAAAACTGGAATAAATTCACCATCTACGTTCTTTACTTCATTAATAATTTGCATTAAAACCTGTTTTTTATCTAATTGTGATTTGGTTTTTAATAAAGCGTAATCCATCAAATGATAAGACCATATTTTTAATGGTGTTTGCGTTTCGTAATCTAAATCATAAAATAAAAAGGGTGTACAGGTTCCTGCTCTAAATCCGATTTGATTCACGTATCCCATGGTATAATCTTCCTGTATTTCAAGTTCAATTAGGTTTCTGTAAGATTCTGGTAAATTAAGTTTTGAAAAGGATTGTCTTGAGGCCTTTAAAGACGTGTTTATAATGCTTTCCATTCTTATTTTTTCCTTTTTCAAAATCGCAGGATTATGAAGCGCAAAGTAGGATGCTTTTAAACCTACACTGCAATAATCTGCCACTTGCTTTATGAGCGAAACGAATTTCTTTTTATTAGGATTAATTCCTTTATCATATGTTGAATAATCTCCTATCAAGAAAAAGAATAAGAACTTATGCTTGGTTTGTTTTTGTTTATTAATAATATATTTAAACGTATCATAAGGATCATGATTAAAACCAAAAAGCACCATAAATCTATAATATAATCTTCTTAGTTTAAATTTTGACATATCCTTTAAGATGCCTCCAAAGGTTCTTAAAATTCCTTTTAACTTAAAACTATATGCTGCTGGCACATCAATAATAGGTTTAATACTATAAACTCTTCTTGGAAAATTAAATTTAGGATATTGTTTTTCTAATAAATTTCTAAACTTATATGCCCAAATATCAACAACGGGTTGATGTAAGAACCCATATTTAAAACCAATACTCTCCGTTGCCGAAAACCTACCAAATTCGTCATTTACGTGTGGTAAATACTCCTCATATCTTGATAATAAATAAAAAGAGGCGGCAAAAATATCATAAGGAACTGCACTTTTATCACCATTATAAAAAAAACACTTAGTGTTTTCCCAGTCATGAATATTAATTTCTACATCCGATAGGCCTTGTTCAAATAAAATCTCATGGCTTTTTACAAAAAACTCATTACCAAGTTGTTGTTTTGTGTAGGACATTTTTAAGCTGTCATGAGCTATAAACTCTTCAATACCAGTAGTAAATGAAACCTCAATACCCAAAACTCTGGTACATATGTGTTTAAATACATATCTTAACCTTGGTGTGATTTTATGTGTATAGACTAAAAGCATTTATATAATATTTTCATCGGCAAAACTAAAGTATGCCTTTTCGGTTACAATAATGTGATCTAATACTTTTATATCTAAACTTTCAGAAGCTAGCTTTAGTTTACTAGTAATTTGCTTGTCCGCTTCACTCGGTTTTAAAGTCCCAGACGGGTGGTTGTGCGTAAGTATTAAACCTGTTGCTCCTACTTCTAACGCCTGCTTTAATACAAGTCTTACATCAACTAAGGTACCCGTTATTCCACCTTTACTTAATTGACTTTTAAGAATCACTTTATTGGAGTTATTTAAATAAATAATCCAAAATTCTTCATGTTGCAATTCTCCAATAACAGGTTGCATCAATTCAAAAACAGAAACACTCGATGTTATTTTCTTGTTCTCTAAAGCATCTTCGCCTCTGCGCCTTCGCCCTAATTCTAAAGCGGCTGCAATGGTTATTGCTTTTGCTTCTCCTATGCCTTTAAAGGTCATTAGCTGTTTTATGGAGAGCTTTCCTAATGCACTTAAATTATTATCTACACTTTGTAAAATGCGCTTACACAAATCTACAGCACTTTCATCTCTGTTTCCCGAACTAATTAAAATAGCAACCAATTCTGCATCACTTAAAGCCGCCTTGCCTTTATAAAGCATCTTCTCTCTTGGTTGGTCATCTTGAGACCAGTTTTTAATAGAGAATGAGGTAGATTTTTCTTGCATTTGATAAAGATAAATATTGTAATTTTATAAATCAACAATCATTAATTTAAAATAGCTAACAAGTTGAATTATCCGCCAAAACAACATCAGGATGACAATAAAGATCATATGATAGAAGTGATAAAAACCTATCCATTAGCTACTCTAATTTCAGTAAATAACAACCAACCCTATATAACACATTTACCTTTAATTTACAGAGAAGAAGACGGAAAACTCATTGGACACATTGACAAATTCAACCCACATGCTAAATTACTGAAAGATGAATATCCTATAAACATTATTTTTTCAGGACCGCAGTGTTATATTTCTCCCAGTATTTACAACACAACACAGTTACCAACCTGGAATTATATTAAAGTGCACTTAAAGGGTAGCGTAAAAGCGATTGAAAGTAAAGAAGCGTTGAAAGATTCGCTCATTATCATGACGGCCTTTTTAGAACATCCAGAACATAAATATGTTTTAGAACCAGATAACCCAAGAATGGAAGGTGCTTTAGAATACATAAAAATGTTTGAGATAACTATTTTAGATTGGGAAGGAAAATTCAAGCTGTCTCAAGATAAAAAACCACAAGACATTACAAACGCCAGAGAAGAACTTAAAAGAGCAAATCAAGCTAGTATTTCAAGGTTTTTAGATAGTGTGTTTTAGTTGGAAATAACTTGATTATTAAACACTTAAAAATACAGAAAAATGACGTCATTCAGTAAACACATTCTTATTGCTTTTTCTATTATTCTTTTGATACCATTAAAGAATTTTAGTCAAAATACACAGCACAAAACCTCTTCAAAAGAACGATTAATAGAAGCCGCCAAAGATATTATGGCCACTGCTACGACGTGTGCATTAATCACCGTAAATGATAATCGTCCTATGGTTAGAGTCATGGATCCTTTTCCACCGGAAAGCGATTTCACGGTTTGGTTTGGTACTAATCCAAAAAGCAGAAAAGTAAATCAGATTAAAAAGAATCCCAAGGTAACGTTATACTATTTAGAGAAAGATGCATCGGGTTATGTTGTTATACACGGAATAGCGCAATTAGTTAACGATCAAGCAGAAAAAGAAAAACGATGGAAAGATGAATGGGAAGTATTTTACCCTGATAAATCAGAAAGTTATTTATTGATAAAAGTTTCTCCTGAATGGATGGAAGTTATAAGCTACAAACATGATATTATTGGAGATACTGCAACCTGGAAACCACCTTTTTTAGTATTTGATTCAAAAGATTAAGACGCATTAATTATTTTCAGTTTTAAGTGATACTTAAAACTATCTAATTTGATTTTTTAACATCATTAGATACATGTTTTCCACTTTGACTCTTGCCCAAGGTGTACGCCGTAAAAATTTTAAACTGGACTTTACTGAAGGGTTTTCTGTGAAACACTTTATTTTTATGGTATAACCCATATATTCCCAGCCATAGTGAGACTCTAGGTCTGTAATGATTTTTTCTAAGGTGATACCGTGGAGCGGATTATTAGGTTGAGATTCCATGCACAAGACGTTTAATTTTTAACGCTTTTTCAAAATGATCTAATTTTTCGGTCATAATCCACCACTCTGCTACTTCCATCAACAATTCTGGATGTTTATTCTTATTTGAAAAAAACGCATAAAAAGAAACTCCCACTTCGTCTCCTTTTGCTTCTATTTTTTTATCACAAACTTCTAAAATTCTATCTCTAAGACTTTTTAGCATATCATTTTAACTTCGTCGTTTGTTACGTTTTGGTCTTCTGGAATTATTGCTACCTGTTCGTTTTGAATTTGAATGATTACTAGGTTTATTTCTTCCCGATCGTTGTTGTTTTTTCTCAGGCTCAGTAGAAGCATTTGGGTCTGGCTCAAAACCTTCTATTATTTCAACAGGAAGTTTAATCCCTACTAATTTTTCAATATCGCGTAAATACGTAGTTTCATCGGCACTGACTAAAGAAATAGCTTCACCACTGGCACCTGCTCTTCCTGTTCTACCAATTCTGTGAACATAATCCTCAGAAATATTAGGCAATTCAAAATTAATAACATGTGGTAATAACGGAATATCTAGTCCACGTGCTGCAATATCTGTAGCAACTAAAACCCGTACACTTCCGTTTTTAAATCCAGATAATGCTTTGGTTCTGGCTCCTTGACTTTTGTTTCCATGTATAGCTGCTGCTGAAATATTGGCCGTAACCATTTTTTTACAAAGCTTATTAGCACCATGTTTAGTGCGAGTAAAAACCAACACTTGTTTCCAATTACCCTCTGAAATTAACTTAATGATGAGTCCTGTTTTTAAACTCTTAGCAACGCGATATACTTTTTGGCCAATAGCATCAACCGTTATATTTTCTGGAGTTGCCTCAACTTGAACAGGATGATTTAATATGCCATGAGCCAACTTTCTTATTTCTTTTGAAAATGTAGCCGAAAACATTAAATTCTGTCTTCGTTCGGGCATCATTTTTATCACGCGCTCTATGTCACGGAGAAACCCCATGTCTAGCATACGATCGGCTTCATCTAAAACAAAAATTTCAACACGTTTTAAAGATAACAATCCTTGATTTTGTAAATCAAGCAATCGACCTGGAGTTGCTACCAAAATATCAACACCTTGCCTTATAGTTGCTGCTTGTGGTTTTTGATTTACACCACCAAAAATAACCGCAGACCTGAGATTTAAAAACTCACTGTACTCTTTCACATTGGCATAAACCTGAGCCGCCAATTCGCGTGTTGGTGTTAAAATTAAAGCACGAATAGGTCTGAATTTTTCTTTAGGGTTTTCAGAAAGTATATGTAAAAGTGGTAAGGTAAAACCTGCTGTTTTTCCCGTTCCTGTTTGCGCTGACGCTAAAACATCTTTTCCTTGTAAAATAGGTGGAATCGCTTTTTCTTGAATTGGTGTAGGTGTATCGTATCCTTTTTTGCTAATCGCTTTTAGCAAGGCTTGAGATAAGCCTAATGAATTAAATGACATATAAATAGTTTGTAAATGACCATCTATTTATTAGCGCCATTTTATTTTAAGTTGCAAAGATACGCTTATTTATTTCGATACTAAATAAAGATTGTCTAATATGATAAAACAATATATTTATTTAAAAAACTCTCGATACTGTATCTCTCTAAAATCATAAGTATTGAAGTTAGGATTTTTGTTTTTTAAGTGTTTGTAAAAGGGGGTTTTACTAATAGAAATATTGGCTGCTCCTGAACTTGAAGTTAAGGATACTGTTTTTATAATCCTAGAAGGTATTTCTTCAGTTTTAGCAGATTTCTGCGTTCTACTCGGAATAACAAATTCGTGTAATCGAGGTACTTCGTTTGACACCAATTTCATTTTAATGCCATAAGATTTAATATGTTTCCTAAAAAAATATTCGGGTCCATTTTTACTATTACCGCCAGTAAACAAGAGTGTATCAATATTTGGAAATTTGTTCAAGTAACCCACCAAATCTCTTAATTTTACATTATGCATCCCTAAATCTGAAGCATCTAGTTTTTCGCGTTCACAACTTTCAACAATGTCACAAACGCCCATTTTATGAGTGATTAAAAATTCTTTTCGTTGATCTATAGCCTCGTTAGAATTATCATAACGTAGATTCAATTTATGAATTTTGTCTAAATAAAGCCATAACGAATTGTAATAACTTCCGTAGCAAAAATCAACATCTCTTTCTAAAAGTTCGCCTGTTGAGAACCTTGGTGGTGGAAGCGTCCCAACAATTAATTTTGTTGTATTTTCTTTAATAAAAGGTTTGTATGGATGCTGGTGTTTAAACACGTTTTACTAGGATTTTTCTTAATCTTTTTGTACTTTATACATTCTAAAATTTACAACATTATGGGTAAAGGAGATAAAAAAACAAAACGCGGAAAAATTCATAGAGGAACTTATGGTACAAGAAGACCTCGCATAAAAAAAAGACGCTCTGCTGAAAATAAAATAGATATCGATAACAAGGCAAAAGCTAAATAATGCTAATCGTTGAATCAATTAAAAAACTATAGACTATTTCTAAGTTTTTCAACTTCAACAATAGTTTTTCTATATATTTTCTTATTTTGATTTGTCATGTACTGAGCCTCCTTATGTATTTCGTCTAAAATATCTTTCCCCTCTTGTGTTTTATTTATTTTTATTAAAAACTGCGCCAAAACAAAACGCTCATCATAAAAAGAAAAACGAATATCTATTTCTTTTAAATTGGCTTCAGCTTCTTCCAATTTTCCAATTTTTTCTAAAGCCAAACCATATAAAAATTGAGATCTGGTTTTTTTAAATTCTGAATGATCTATAATTTTTTCAGCATACACAATAACATTTTCATAATCTTCTAAAGCAAAATATGATTTTATAAGTTGTTCAATAACATAAAAATCATTTTGGAAATTCCCCTCAAGCGCACTTAAGTAATGTAAAATAGCCTTGTCATAATTTTCAATTTCCGCATACGCATCAGCTAAATTTATTCTATTTTGATACGTTTCAGAGAACTGTAATTTGGCTTCCAAATCTTTTATCCTCTTAGTTGGGTTAATAATGGAAACCACATTTTCTTGTATTTTCTCTGCATCACGTTTGTTATATACGTTTATAATTAAATAAATAATGCAGCCTATTAGCGGAATAAATAATATGATTAATGCCCAATAGAATGGGTTTTTGTATTTGAATACATGATATAAGCAATAGGCTTGTAGTATAATGATGAAGTAAAAATACATTCAGAATTTGTTAAATGGGGTTTCACAATACTGCCAAAAGTAGGCATTATCTAATAAATACCAATTCGTTGCTGGTAGACATCGAATCACTTAAACCATAACCTCCATAATTAAACCCCTTTATATCATCAATGGTTTCAGCGTCGGTGTCTATAATGTACCGCGACATTAATCCTCTTGCTTCTTTTGCGAAAAACGAGATTATTTTATATTGGCCATTTTTAAAATCTTTAAAAGAGACAGAAACAACGGGCACTTTTAATGATTTTATATCTATAGCTTTAAAGTATTCATTACTGGCAAGATTTAAAAATAATTCATCATCTTCAAGCTCTTCATTTAAAGCTTTCGTAATTGTTTTTTTCCAGAACTCATATAGATTTTTATTTTTACCAATAGGAAATTTTGTGCCCATTTCTAATCGGTACGGTTGAATTAAATCAGTTGGTTTTAACAAGCCATAGAGACCTGAAATAATTCTAACTGTATCCTGAAGTTTATCTAGTTTCTCATTTGGAATAGAATATGCATCTAAACCTTTGTAAACATCACCACTAAAAGCGTAAATAGCTGGTCTTGCATTCTCTTGAGTAAAGGGTAATTGCCACTCTTGATTACGCTCATAATTTAATTGCCCTAAGGCATCAGAAATATTCATAAGTTTTGATAAACCTCTTGCAGATTTCTTTTTAAGCAATGCATTAATGCGTTCAGATTCTTTTAAAAATTGCGCTTCCGTTGCTATAGAATTTGGTAAAAGACTTTCAAAATCCAGAGATTTTGCAGGTGATATAACAAGTTTCATAAATTAATGAGTTTGTATTTTAATACAAATTTACAACTACATCATTAGATTGAAAAATGTACATTACAATTATTTATAATGATATAATAGATTGAAATGATAGTATTAAATTTGTAAAAAGATATTCATTTAACTGCAGATATAAATTATTAAAAAAATCTAAATCATAAAATTAAACGAAACAAGAAACTTCTTTACTAGTATAATTACTCCAACTCTTGATGTTTAGAATAGGTTTTCCATTTTTCTATACATTCAGACATATCGTCTGGAATTGGGGTATTAAAACTCATAAACTTGCTTGTTTTTGGATGTACAAAACCCAAAGTTTTAGCATGCAATGCTTGTCTTGGCAGCACTTTAAAACAATTATCCACAAACTGTTTGTATTTAGTAAACGTGGTTCCTTTTAATATTTTTTCACCACCATAACGTTCGTCATTAAAAAGCGTGTGCCCAATGTGTTTCATATGTACACGTATTTGGTGGGTTCTACCTGTTTCTAACTTACATGACACTAACGTTACATAACCCAACCGTTCTAACACTTTATAATGTGTAATGGCCGGTTTTCCTTTATCAGCTTCATCACCAAAATAAACCGTATTCTGCAATCTGTTTTTTGGGTGACGACCAATATTTCCTTCAATAGTTCCTTCATCGTCTTCTATATTTCCCCAAACCAATGCCACATATTCCCGTTCACTTGTTTTTTCAGCAAATTGAAGTGACAAATGTGCCATAGCATGTTCGGTTTTAGCAATCACTAATAGTCCACTAGTATCTTTGTCTATTCTATGAACTAAACCTGGCCGATTACTAGAATTATTTGGTAAATTATCAAATCTGTGAATAAGTGCATTTATTAGCGTACCTGAATAATTCCCATGCCCTGGATGTACCACCATACCTGCCGGTTTATTCACAACCAAGAGTGTATCATCTTCATAAACTACATCTAATGGGATATCTTCACCAACTAGTAAATTTTCATAAGGTGGATGTGCAAACAACACGCGTATTTTATCATAAGGTTTTACCTTATAATTTGATTTTACGGCAATACCGTTTACAAAAATACTTCCGTTTTTTGCACCTTCCTGAATTTTATTTCTAGTAGCATTCTCAATAAAATTCATTAAATATTTATCTATACGAAGTGGTGTTTGACCTTTATCTACAGTAAATGAATAGTGCTCATACAAATCATCGTTTTCATCTTCTGCCTCATTTGGTATATAGTTTTCCATTTTTAATTTGGTCTTTTTCCATTACCAAGTACCAAATCAATTTTTGATGTTTTTGGTAACATATCACCTGCTTGAATAAGTTTTCCTTTATACATCATTTTTAAAACCATGTCTCTTCCAATATTATTTTCATAGGTAACTTTTCCAACCGAAAAACCTATAGCTTCTAATGTTGGTTTTGCTTGCCTAAACGTACGCTCCTTTAACTCTGGAACACCTATTTTTCTATATCCTGAAGGATTTAAAGTAATATAAATCTTCCTGTCTTCTTTAACTTGAGCACCTGCTTTTGGTTCTTGTTCAATGACAGAAAACCGCGGGTAATTTGGATTGAAATTGGCAGAATCTTGTATTTTAAATACTAAATTATTTTGTTCAAGCTCTATTTTAGCCACATCTATTGATTTTCCTGTAAGGTTTGGAACCGTTTCAAAATCGCCATGATTGGTTGAGACGTTTAACCATTTTAAAAGTATAAAGCATAATACTACAATAGCGACAACGGCTAATATAAGTTGTTTTAAAAATGTTTTACTGTACAAGAATTTAATAACGCTCATGAATAGTCAATAATTTTAACAAAACTAAACAAATTTATGTTTCTAAAATTTAATTATCATAATTTTAGTTATATCATATACGTAATATAAACTCTAAAAAGTTTTTAAAAAGTTGCATTATTTTTTTCGTGTTATTATCGTTTAGAATAAATAAATGATATTTTTACGTAACGCTTTTACCCGTTGTTTATTTGATTTAATAAATCTTAAGTAATCACATGAAAAAAAATATTGCTATCATTATGGGAGGCTATTCTAGCGAATATAAAATCTCTTTAAAAAGTGGAAACGTTGTTTTTGAAACTTTAGACCAATCTAAATACAATCCATATCGCATCCATATTTTTAAAGACAAATGGGTATATGTGGACACTAATGAGAATGAATTTTCTATTGATAAAAATGATTTTTCTATTACCATAAACGAGTCAAAAATTATATTTGATTGTGTTTTTAATGCCATTCATGGGTCTCCTGGTGAAGATGGCTATTTGCAGGCATATTTTAAACTTCTTAATATTCCCCAAACCAGTTGCGACATGTACCAAGCTAGCATAACGTTTAACAAACGTGATTGCCTAAGTATCTTAAAGCCTTATGGTATTAAAGCTGCAGAATCTTTTTATTTGAACCTTGGAGACGTTATTAATAAAGACGCTATTATAAGTAAGGTAGGCTTACCTTGTTTTGTTAAAGCTAATAAAGCTGGTAGTAGTTTTGGTATTTCAAAAGTTTATAAAAAAGAAGATTTACAACAGGCTATAGATGTTGCTTTTAAAGAAGATGATGAAATTATTATTGAATCTTTTTTAGAAGGCATTGAGGTTTCAGTTGGTGTTATTACCTATAAAGGAAAAACCAAAGTGTTACCCATAACAGAGATTGTAAGTGAAAATGATTTTTTCGATTATGAAGCTAAGTATCAAGGAAAATCAAAAGAAATAACACCTGCCAGAATAACGAAAGAGGAAGAAATTAAAGTTACTAACGCAGCAAAACAAGTATATGAAATTTTAAAAATGAAGGGGTTTTCAAGAAGTGAATTTATTTTTAAAAACGGAGAACCTCATTTATTAGAAATGAATACCATTCCTGGTTTAACCAAAGAAAGTATTTTACCGCAGCAAGCAGCTTGTGCAGGAATCAGTTTAAGTGATTTATTTGATAATGCCATTAAAGAAGCTTTAAAATGAGTATTATCAAGGCCATTATTATAATTGAAAATAATATACAACGTGAATTACATCTGGCAATTAAAAAACTGTTGGTTGTAAACAGATGAAATAAAAATTGTAATTTTAAATTATGAAGAAAGCACTTTTTCCAGGATCTTTTGATCCCTTAACTTTAGGTCATGTTGATATTATCAAACGTGGGGTGGATGTTTTTGATGAAATAATTGTCGCGATTGGTATTAATTCTGAAAAGAGTTATATGTTTTCTTTAGAAGAACGCAAACAATTTATTGAAGAGACTTTTAAAAACGAGCCAAAGGTTAAAGTAATTACCTATGAAGGGTTAACCGTTCAGTTTTGTATTGATATAAACGTCCCTTTTATTTTGCGTGGCCTACGTAATCCTGCCGATTTTGAATTTGAAAAAGCCATTGCACATACCAACAGGCATCTTTCTAAAATTGAAACAGTTTTCCTGTTAACTTCGGCTAAAACGTCGTTTATAAGTTCTAGTATTGTTAGAGATGTTATTAGAAACAAAGGTAATTACACCGTTTTAGTTCCTGATAGTGTTAGAGTAAAATAGCTGTTAGCAAAAGTTAAGCTTGTAACTAATCACAGCTTATATTCAGACAATCCTTTAGTAAATGCTTCTGGATTTTCTGCTAAGTGATACCGTGGATCATCAATATCTTCTTCAATAACTTCATGAAACTTTGGATTAGATTTGTAAAGTAATATTTTACAATCTTCACTTAAATGCTTTAATTTAATGGACTTACCTTCAGCTTCATACTTATTTACTAAATTATAAATAGCTTCAATAGCCGAATGATCACTAATTCTAGACTCCACAAAATCAACTTCAACGTTTTGCGGATCATTTTTGACGTCAAACTTATCATTAAATGCTAAAATAGAACCAAAAAACAGAGGTCCCCAAATTTCATAAACCTTTGTGCCATCTTCACGCATTCGTTTACGTGCTCTAATACGTTTTGCATTTTCCCATGAAAATACTAAAGCACTCATAATCACTCCTGAAATAACCGCTATTGCCAAATCAAAAATCACTGTTAAAGAAGATACAGCCACTAACACAATAACATCACTTAATGGAATTTTATTCAATATTCTAAAGCTACTCCAAGCAAACGTACCAATAACTACCATAAACATAACACCAACTAACGCACTAATAGGAACTTGCTCAATAAATCCTGACGCAAATAAGACAAATGCTAACAAAGCTAAAGCTGCTACAACACCAGATAATCTTCCTCTACCTCCTCCTTTTATATTAATAAGAGATTGACCAATCATGGCACATCCACCCATACCACCAAAAAACCCGGTAATAATATTAGCACCACCCTGAGCTAAACACTCTCGGTTTGTATCTCCCCGTGTTTCAGTTAATTCATCAACTAAATTTAATGTCATTAATGATTCAATAAGTCCAATAGCAGCTAAAATCAACGCATATGGAAATATGAATTTTATTGTTTGAAAATTAAAAGGCACTTTACTAAAAATATCCAATTGAAATTGTGGCAAACCGCCTTTTAAACCTTCTCCCCCGCCTTCTCTAATAAAACTTCCAACGGTAGGTACATCTTCTAATTTTCCAAAAATAACTATAGCAGACACCACCAAAATTGCAATTAAGGCTTCCGGTAGTTTTTTAGTGATTTTAGGAAGACCGAACATAATCGCAATCGTTAAACCAACAAGCCCAACCATTGTCCAAAGCTGTGTCCCTTGCATCCAAATAGCTTCTCCGTTTTCATACACCATGAACATTTTTAACTGAGATAAAAATATTACAATGGCCAAACCATTTACAAAACCCATCATAACAGGATGCGGTATTAAACGTATAAACTTACCAAGTTTTAAAACGCCCGCAAGCATTTGAATAACACCCATTAAAATAACAGTAGCAAACAAATAATAAAGTCCGAGATTTTCATTTTCAGCACCCATAGCATTACCCTCGGCAACTAAAGATACCATTACGACAGCCAGAGCACCGGTAGCACCACTAATCATTCCTGGTCTTCCTCCAAAAATAGAGGTTATAAACCCAACCATAAACGCTGCATACAAGCCAACTAACGGATCTACACCTGCTACAAAAGCAAAAGCTACTGCTTCTGGAACTAACGCTAAAGCAACAGTAAGTCCACTTAAAATATCGTTTTTTACGTTTGTTGTTTGTTTCCTAATAAATTCTGTCATGGTCTTTTTTTGAAGGGGCAAATTTACTGTTAATATAGATACTACCAAGACTTTGTCTATATTAATTCTTTAATTTAAGCACTAAAACGCTTGAAACTAAAAACAATATAGATGAGCGTTTTTTAAAAATTAGTATTCTCAATTAGATTGGTCTCGAACAAAATAACCGTTATTAAAAAAGCGCATTTATAACATCCAATGTATAGATTGAAATAAAAAAAGGAGCCTTATTATTATATAAGACTCCTTTAATAAAATTACTATTTCCTTTTTCTAATTTCTTAACTATTATCTTTTTGGTTATGGTTCTATATTCAGATACAAATTGAACCACATACATGCCTAAATTTAATTTACTCGTATCAATAACTTCAGCTCCATATTTTAAATTATTAGCTTCTCCCGACATAATTTGTCTACCTCTAATATCAATAACCTTATAATTCATAGTCTCATCATCCAACAATTGAATTTCTACACTTAATGTATTGATTACAGGGTTAGGGAAGAATTTAGAATCTCCGTTAGACCTTATAAAATCATTCTTAAATGTTTCGTAATCACTATACGAATTAACTAAATCATTTAAGCCCGAAGAATAAGTTGCTCCTTTACCCGTAATAGATTTTGAATTACTCCCTTTACTAAAATATTTATTAAAGAAATAACAGAACCATCTTGATCCTATTACCAAATTAAGAGCTCCTTGTGCATCTAATGAAGCACAAATACGGTTATCTGCGATTAAATTTGCTACATCAAATCCTGAAGTCTTACCTGGTACTACAATACTTAAATCCAATGTCTCCGGATTATAAACTAAACTATGAATTCTGTAAAAACCTCTTTTATTTATCTCAAAAGATGGTGTGTTTGATACATCTAAAATAGTTAGAGTAAATGCATTAGTTAATACAAATAACTATTGATACCCTTTTGGCATAATAGCTGCCTCATTTTCTTGAGCTGTAATAACTGTAGATCCATTATCTAAATAGTTTATTGCTTGAGGTGAATATAAAGTTCCAGAAGTAGCAACCTAATCCAAATTAAAAACAGTCAAAATATGCAAATAGAAGGGTTTTTATCATGAATCCGAAAATTCTTCGCAATAGAACTACAAATCAAAAACCTTGATGAAGAAAATTTTTGATTCTAAAGAAAAATTGATGAGGATTTTACTAAAAAGTAGCATATGCTAAATTAGATTGGCTAGACAAATCAAATAGGAAAAAGCATATTCGCAAATTAAATCAATAACTTAATATTAGCATAAGAGTTTTGGAGTGCTTGCTCAGTCTGTTCTTTATTTAACCACTCAACTTTGGTAATTCCCTCTTCTGCCTGCGCATAAAAATCTCCATTAAAATTAGTTTTCATTTCAAACCAATAGGTGACTTTTATTCTATGTCTTCCGTTACGCTTAAATATATGATATGTTGTTTCTAAAGGTTTTACTATTTCTAAACCATTTACACCTGTTTCTTCAGTGACTTCCCTAATAGCTGTTTCTTCAATGGTTTCTCTTCTTTCGGCTTTTCCTTTTGGTAAATCCCATTTATCGTTTCTGTAAATAAACAAAATATCCCCTCTATTATTATAAACCTTACCGCCTCCAGCAATAACATTTGGCAACTTTTTCAAGAATTTTTTAAGTAATTTATCGCTATCCTTATGAATAAGACGCACCTCTTTTAAAGACGTTGTATTCAACTCTTTAATTACTTTCCCAATATGAACGGTATTAAGTAAGTAATTCTTAAAGTTAGTTTCTTGTTCTACTTTGGTTGTTAAAACAATAGGCTTATCTCCTACAAAAACATTACACATAAATATATTTAAAAATTTTCAATGAAGTAAAAATATCATTTTTAGATACAAATTGGCTATTGTTGAAAAAAATATTTTTAATGATTATCAACAGCCATTAAAATCTAAATTTATATGTAATTTTGTTTTTATGATTTTTAATAAAGAAACTGCCAAAAAAACTGCCGAAGTTTTATTGCAAGTAAATGCTATAAAACTAAGCCCAAAAGAACCGTTTACTTGGGCTTCCGGATGGAAATCACCAATTTATTGTGATAATCGGATTATTTTATCTTTTCCTCAAATTAGAAACTACATTCGAGAAAAAATGGGAAAAGAAATAGAAAAACTTTATGGAAAACCCGATGTTATTGCTGGTGTAGCTACTGGTGCTATTGGTATAGGCATATTGGTTGCAGAATATTTAGGATTACCCTTTATTTATGTTAGACCGGAAGCTAAAGGTCATGGTAGAAAAAACCAAATTGAAGGATATATTGAAAGCGGACAAAGTGTTGTAGTGGTTGAAGATTTAATAAGCACCGGAAAAAGTAGTCTAAATGCTGTAAAAGCGTTGAAGGAAGCAAACATTAATGTAAAAGGAATGGTTGCTATTTTCTCTTATGGTTTTGAAGTAGCTACAGAAAATTTTAAAAAGGAAAACGTGACACTTCACACGTTAAGTAATTATGAAAACTTATTAGAACAAGCTTTAGACACCAAATATATTGCAGAAAAAGAATTAAAAACATTATCAGCTTGGAATTCAAACCCAAGCGAATGGAATGCTATTTGATATAATAGTATTTTCAGAAATTAATAAGAAAACAAAAATGAATTTAGAATCACCTAAAATAAATGTAAGTAAATCACCTCAAGAAGTATTTGATTTTTTATCAGATATTAAAAACTTTGAATCTTTAATGCCTGAGAACATTAGTAAGTTTGAAGTATTAAGTGATGACACCTTCCTATTTGCTTTAAAAGGCATGCCAGAAATTATACTTAAAAAAAAGGAAATTATTCCGCCCAATAAAATTATACTTGGAGCCACAGGTGGGAAATTAGATTTTTCACTTACAGGAAATATTGTAGAAGTTAGTGAAAACACTAGTGAAGTTCAACTTGAGTTTAGTGGTGACTTCAATCCTATGATGGCTATGATGATAAAAGGGCCGATTAGTAAATTTATTGAAACTTTAGCTTCAAGTATACCAAAGTTTATTTAATACAAAAGCGTAATATCTTTTAAATCATAATCCTTAATAATATCATCTTCAATTAAAACCTGAAGATTTCCAGATAAGGACACCTTCTTTATAATTCCAGAAAACACATAACCTTCAGCATCTTTAAACGTTGAGGGTTTATTTTTTCTAAACAGATAAGACTCATATTCCAGTTTTAAAAAATCAAATTCCTCTTTTCTTAAAATCATAAAGTAATATTTTAAATATTTAATTATGGTAAAAAGTACTTCATCAAGATTAAACGTACTTCCAGACAATAGTTTTAATGAAGACGCTTTAGGTAAACCTTTAAAATCTGTTTGATTAACATTTAGGCCAATGCCAATAATAGTTGCTCTTAAACTATTCTGTTTTATAACATTTTCAATCAAAATACCACATATTTTTTTATCTTCTGACAAAATGTCGTTAGGCCACTTGATACTTAATTTTGGCACCAAAAAACTTTGTAATGTTTTAATTATAGCCAAAGAAGTAGCCATACTAATATAAAATGGATGCTCTACATATAGTTTCGAAACATCTTTAAACACACTCATTGTTAAGTTTTTAGAACTTTCTGATTCCCAAATGGTCCCCATTTGCCCTCTACCATTTGTTTGATTCTCCGTCTGCACAATAGTATAATCTTTTAAAATACTATCCCCAGAAAGCTTTCTTAAATAACTGTTTGTAGAATCGGTGGCATTAAGTTTGATTAGATGCATTCTATTGTTATTATACTTGTATAGAATCTTATGATTATTTTAAGGTATAAAGAACCAAAAAAATAATAACTTTGCACAAATTAAATAAAATTAATGGCGAAAAAAAATTTAGGAGCAGACCATCTCATATCTGCGATAATAAATGGTATTGAAGATGTTAAAGGAAATGAAATAAGTATTCTTGATTTAAGAGATATAGAAAATACGGTTTGTGATTACTTTATAATTTGTGAAGGCTCTTCAAATACACAAGTAAATGCCATTTCAAATTCCATACAGAAAAAAGTTAGTAAAGAATTAAAAGATCATCCTTGGCATGTTGAAGGTGAAGATAATGCCGAATGGATATTAATAGATTATGTTAATGTAGTTGTTCATGTGTTTCAAAAACATATTAGAGACTATTATGACATTGAAAGCCTATGGGGTGATGCTAAAACAACAATAATAGAAACGAGTTATTAAAAACGATGGCAAACGACAAAAAAAATATAAAAGACAAAAAGCCAAAATTTAATCCATACTGGATTTATGGAATTGTGATTGCATTTTTCTTAGCAATTCAATTGTTCAGTAGTATTGGCACACAAGAAGGTACTTCAACTAACCCTACACAGTTTTTAAATTTTGTAGCTGATGGTGATGTTGAAAAAGTTGAAATAGTAAATAAACGCGTTGCAAAGGTTTATTTAACAAGAGACGCTGAGCAAAAAGAAATTCACAAAAAGTCTAAACCGAGTACGTTAATCCCGACTGCGACCAAATTACCAAACTACAAGTTTGAGTTTGGGGACTTGCAGATTTTTCAGAATCAATTAAATGAAGTTATTAAAGAAAATAATCTTGATTTAACTCCCGTATACATTACAGAAGACAATTTCTTTGGTGATATTTTAATTAGTATATTACCGTTCATTCTACTCATAGGGGTTTGGATTTTTATTATGCGACGTATGTCTGGTGGTTCCGGTGGTGGCGCTGGTGGCCAAATTTTTAATATCGGAAAATCCAAAGCAAAACTATTTGATCAAAATACAGAAGTTAAAACTACTTTTAAGGATGTTGCTGGTTTAGAAGGGGCTAAAGAAGAAGTTCAAGAAATTGTAGATTTTCTTAAATTCCCTGAAAAATATACTACTCTTGGGGGGAAAATCCCAAAGGGAGCATTACTTGTTGGTCCACCTGGAACAGGAAAAACATTATTAGCCAGGGCTGTAGCTGGCGAAGCTAAAGTGCCTTTCTTTTCATTATCAGGATCAGATTTTGTTGAAATGTTTGTAGGCGTTGGAGCTTCTAGAGTTAGAGATTTATTCAAACAGGCTAAAGAAAAATCACCTTCTATTATTTTTATAGATGAAATTGATGCTATTGGTCGTGCTAGAGGAAAAAATGCTATGTCTGGTAGTAATGACGAGCGTGAAAACACCTTAAATCAACTATTAACAGAAATGGATGGTTTTGGAACCAATACGAACGTTATTGTTGTTGCTGCAACCAACAGAGCTGATATTTTAGATAAAGCGCTAATGCGTGCTGGACGATTTGACAGGCAAATTTTTGTGGACTTACCAGATGTTAGAGAACGTAAAGAAATTTTTGAAGTTCACTTGCGTCCGCTCAAAAAGGCAAAAGATTTAGATCTTGATTTTCTTTCCAAGCAAACACCTGGTTTTTCTGGAGCTGATATTGCGAATGTTTGTAATGAAGCAGCTTTAATTGCTGCAAGAAATGGCAAAAAAGAAGTAGATAAACAAGATTTCTTAGATGCTGTTGATAGAATTATAGGTGGATTAGAAAAGAAAAATAAAATCGTTACGCCTGCAGAAAAGCGCGCGGTTGCTTTTCATGAAGCCGGTCATGCTACTGTGAGTTGGATGCTTGAACATGCCGCTCCATTGGTAAAAGTAACCATTGTACCTCGTGGAAGATCATTAGGAGCTGCCTGGTATTTGCCTGAAGAACGTTTAATAGTTCATCCAGAGCAAATGCTTGATGAAATGTGCGCTGCCTTAGGAGGTAGAGCTGCTGAAAAAGTGATTTTTGATAAAATTTCTACTGGGGCTCTTAGTGATTTAGAAAAAGTAACAAAACAAGCTAGAGCTATGGTTACCGTTTATGGCCTAAGTGATAAAATTGGAAACTTAACGTATTATGATTCTTCGGGTCAAAATGAATATGGATTCACCAAACCTTATAGTGAAAAAACAGCTGAACTCATTGATAAAGAAATTTCCGATTTAATTGAAACACAATATAAACGTGCTATAAAACTACTGGAAGACAATAAAGATAAACTTACAGAATTAGCGAATGTCCTTCTAGAAAAAGAGGTTATTTTTAAAGACAACCTCGAAAAAATATTTGGAAAACGTGGTTTTGACAAAGAAGAAATTGCGACAGTGGTCGAATAAATTTTGATAATTTTCAATACTAATAGTAAAAATCTTAAATTAATCGTATGGTTAGTTTAAGATTTTTTATATTTGAAAAACTCCTAAAAAAACTGAGTTAATAGCATAATCCTAAATGAGTCTATTTAGAAAAATATTTGGTTCAAAATCTATTAAAAAAGAAGAAGAATTAAAGCCTAATGAACGTGGCAAATACATGCCAGAAATTAAATTACCAATAGATGAAAAGTTTACTATAAACTTTAAAGCTAATGGTGGTAAATTTCTCTATTGTGAGGATTTAGATGAAGTATTTCAAAGTTTAGATAATATCATTGAAGAAAATAAATGGGAAGACAAAAAAGCGTTTTTCTTTGACAAACAATTAAAAGATAAATTTAAAAATGCCAATTTGTCTACTTCTGAAAGAGTAAGTGATTCTACTTATTTTATTACAACGTGCGAAAACTTGATTGCAAATGATGGGTCTTTGCTTATTTCATCAAACCAAATTGCTGAAAAAAAACTTACCGAGCTTCCTGTAAATTTTATTGTATTTGCCACCACAAGCCAAATGGTTGAAACCATTGGGGAAGGACTGCGCGGTATTAAATCTAAAAACAAAAAAAGAATACCAACCAATATCACTACGATCAAGCATTTTAAATCTTCAGACGAAAAAGACTTTTTAAGCTACGGTAGTAGTTCAAAAAATTTATATTTGTTACTTCTTGAAGATTTATAATTATAAATGCGCAATTTGCTTGCAAACCCAATAGAACAAATCATTTAAAATGAAAGATATTTTTATTCGCGCCCTTTCTGGTTTGTTTTACATTATAATTTTAATATTATCACTTTATTACCTAGAAACCCTAATTGCCCTATTCTTTGTATTTGGTATGATTTGCTTATTCGAATTTAACAAACTCATTCAGTTAAAAAGTATTATACCTTATTTTATTTTTACTTTATTGTTTATCGTATTTGGATTCTGGCAATTAGAAATAACAACAAATACAGATTTAGATAAAGCCACTCAAATCCTTATGGTAATCACCATATTTGTTCAATTGTTTTTGATTAAAGATTTATTTTCTGAAAAAATAATTCCTTTATTTGCTTCAAAACGGTTTATATTAACAACATTTTACCTTTCAAGTAGCTTTGTATTTTTAATTCTTATTGCTAATTATCATGCAACTTATAATCCATCAATTTTATTAGGTTCATTTATATTAATATGGGTTAACGATAGTTTTGCTTATCTGGTTGGTAAAAATTTTGGAAAGCAAAAATTATTCGAAAAAATTTCTCCTAAAAAAACAGTTGAAGGTTTCTTAGGCGGACTGTTTTTTTCGTGTGTTGCAAGTTATTTTATTGCTACCTTTACGCAGACATTAACCTTTACAAATTGGCTTATATTAAGTATTATTATAAGTGTTTTTGGCACCATAGGAGATCTAATAGAATCAAAATTTAAACGACAAGCGAAGGTTAAAGACAGTGGAATAATCATGCCTGGACATGGGGGATTATTAGACCGTTTAGATAGTATTATTTTTGCTGCACCTTTTATTTATTTATTTTTAAGAATCATACAATATGTTTCATAAAGAAGGCCATAAAATTATTATTATAACATTTATTTTTGTTATTATATCCTTTTTACTTATTGATCGTTTTGTTCATAAAGTTTGGCTTCAAAACACCTTATGGTTTTTATTGTTTGGCTTTTTAGTTTTAATACTGCAGTTTTTCAGAAACCCTAAAAGAATAACAAACCTTAACGATAAGCAAGTAGTTTCACCTGTTGATGGAAAGGTGGTCGTTATTGAAGAAGTATTTGAAAAGGAATATTTCAAAGAAAAAAGAATACAGGTAAGTGTTTTTATGTCACCGTTAAATGTGCATGTAACACGCTATCCTGTTGGCGGAAATATTATTTATAGTAAATATCATCCTGGAAAATATTTAGTAGCGTGGCATCCAAAAGCAAGTGAAGAAAATGAACGAACAACCGTTGTTGTAGAAAACAAAACTTTTGGAAAGGTATTATACAGACAAATAGCTGGAGCAATGGCAAAACGCATTGTAAACTATGCGAAAGTAAACGATCAAGCCCTGCAAGGAAGTGATTCTGGTTTTATAAAGTTTGGTTCAAGAGTTGATTTATTTTTACCTTTAGATGCTAAAATTAAAGTAAATCTTAACCAAAAAGTTCGTGGTGGAGAATGTGTTATTGCTGAAATTAATGACAAGTAAAGACTTAGATATAGAATTTTTAGAAGCTGTAGACCGCGTCAATGCGCATACAGACCCCTTTCCTGCAGATACCCTATTAAAATTATATGCCTATTACAAAAGGGCTACTAATAACGAAGATAGGCCAAGCAGTAAAAAACCTATTATAAATGCTTTTAAAACGAATGCTTTGTTTCAAATAAAAGATATTACCCAAGACGAAGCAAAACAAACCTATATAGATTTGGTAAACACTTATTTTCTATACAGAAAGTAAGAATCTCTTTTATACCAGATAATCTTCACACCTCTAATCTTTAAAAACAGGTGTGTTTTTTAAATTAATAAGTGACTCATTTTTACTATTTACAATTCTTTTAGAACGCAAATATCTATTTAAATTTTCTATATCGAAGTTTACGGCATTTTTATCCACACTGCTTATTCTTACTTTTCCAGAAGCATGTATGAATTCATTATTACCGATCCACATCCCAACATGAACGACTTTTTCGGCTGTTGAATCGGTTGCTTTTCTGCCGAAAAATAATAAGTCGCCAGGAACTAATTGATTAAAATTCTTAACCTCATCAGTCAACT
Organism: Yeosuana sp.; assembly: GCF_057126245.1. Classification (NCBI taxonomy): domain Bacteria; kingdom Pseudomonadati; phylum Bacteroidota; class Flavobacteriia; order Flavobacteriales; family Flavobacteriaceae; genus Yeosuana; species Yeosuana sp. Next base: position 44,577 of record NZ_DBNGMQ010000041.1, read on the forward strand.
CACCTGTATGCACCTGTTGCGACGCATCCCGGGGAATAACCATTCCGTTTAAAAAATAAACAGTTTTCGTAAAACCACTACAGTCGACTCCTTTAGTTGAAGTGCCTCCCCATAAATAAGGTAGACCCATTAATTTTTTTGATGTGGCAACTAATGATGCTTCCATAGGCTTTGTATGCTCTAACCAATCATCATATAATTGGGCTTCATTTTTGTATACAAACGCTATTCTCCCATCAGGATATTGTACTCTAAAAAACTCATTTTCTTCTCCTGAAAGCACTAAAACTCCTCCGGCAACGATATCTGAAACAACCTGAGATTCTAAATTAGCCTCCGAATACGCACTCCCTGTCATATTAGTGTAAATAATTTTCGGTAACGATTTCCAAGAAGACAAATCCGCAGAAGTAATTGCAACAATGCCGCCATCGTCAACCCATGACACATATTGATCTGGCGTTTGAACTAAAGACCAACTTCCCTTCTTTTTAAGAATAATTACCGGCGTTCCTAATAAGGCTTGTGTAGCTAACTCGGCAGAATGTTTTGGGTTACTTCTTAAATTAGCAACAGAAATGGTAACCAAACCAAATGTCTTACCCTCTAATTCAGCTGAAGGTAATATTTGGATGCTATCGATAAACGTAATGCCTTTTGAAGTTAATTTGTCTTTTAATGTTTTAACAGCTTCCGGTAAATTGCTCTCGCCTTTTATTAGGTGACTTTTATTGTACTTTGTAGCCTCAATATTAAATAATGCCACACGTTTGTCTGGTGCAAATTCAGTTTTAACAGCCAATATTTCATCTCTTAATAAAGCGTCATTTGAAGCGTCATTTTCACATGATGAAAAAATACATAATACTAATATTAATGCATATAATCTGAAAATATTGTTCATTTTAAAACCTATTTATTGTTTGAGGAAACATTATTTAAAAAAAACGAAGCATCTTACTTTATGCTTATCAAACTCGCTTTAAGTGTTTCAATTTTAGCCAAAGCATCAGCTTCTTTTCTCTTTTCGCTAGCCACTACTTGCTCTGGTGCGCCAGTAACAAATCGCTCATTAGACAGTTTTTTTTGAACCGATTTTAGAAATCCTTCTGTATAATTTAACTCATCGGTTAATTTTTTAATTTCAGCTTCAATATCAATAGCGCCTGCCATTGGAATAAAATACTCATTAGATTTTACTCTGTATGTCAATGCGCCTTCAACAGCATTTTTTGTATAATCAATTCCTTCTAAATTACCTAATTTGATTATAACATCATCAAATGTGGTTGTGGCATTTTCATTATTAATTACTGAAAACTGAATAGCATCTTTAAAAGGGATATTTTTTTCTTTTCTAATATTTCTAATTCCTGAAATAACTTCTGAAGCAAAATCGAATTCTAAAATTAAATTCTTATCAAACGCTTTAAATACTGGCCATTTTGAAACTATTAAAGCCTCCTCGGGAGTTCTTTCTGAAATATATTGCCAAATATCTTCTGTTAAAAATGGCATAAACGGATGCAACACTTTTAAGTTATTTTCTAAGATAGAAATCGCTGCTTGATATGTGATTTTATCAATCGGTTTTTGATATTCAGGCTTTATCATCTCTAAAAACCAGGAGCAGAAATCATTCCATATCAACTTATACGTTTCCATTAAAGCATCACTAATACGATATTTACTGTAATGATCTTCAATAGTTAGTAATGTTTCTTGAAACTTAGCTTCAAACCAATCAATCGCTATTTTTGAGGATTTAGGTTGCTCAATATCGGCAACGTCCCAACCTTCAATCAATCTAAACGCATTCCATATTTTATTAGCAAATCCTTTTCCTTGCTGGCATAAAGCTTCATCAAATAACAAATCGTTTCCAGCGGCCGAACTTAACAATAAACCAACTCGAACACCATCGGCGCCAAATTCTTCAATTAACTTTAAAGCATCTGGTGAATTTCCTAAAGATTTACTCATCTTTCGGCGTTGCTTATCACGGACCAAACCTGTAAAATAGACATTTTGGAATGGTTTTTCATCTCGATATTCATAACCAGCAATAATCATTCTGGCTACCCAAAAGAATAAAATATCTGGACCTGTTACTAAATCGTTTGTTGGATAGTAATAGTTTATTTCTTTATTCTCAGGATAACGAATACCATCAAACACACTTATAGGCCATAACCAAGATGAAAACCAGGTGTCTAACGCATCGGTATCTTGACGCAAGTCATTGGTTGTTAGTTGTTGTCTATTGGTTTTTTCTTTGGCTTTTTCAAGTGCTAAATCAATCGTTTCGGCAACTACAAAATCATCTTTTCCATCACCATAGTAATAAGCTGGAATTTGTTGACCCCATAATAATTGTCTAGAAATATTCCAATCACGAATATTTTCCATCCAATGACGATAGGTGTTTTCAAACTTTTTAGGAAATAATTTAACATCACCATCTTCTAAAACTGCTTTAATGGCAGGTTTAACCAAATCTTCCATTTTTAAAAACCACTGATCTGACAATCTTGGCTCTATAACGGCTTTAGTGCGCTCGCTAGTTCCTACTTTATTAATATAATTTTCTGTTTTAACTAAATGACCCTTTTCTTCTAATTCCTTTTGAATTTCCTTTCTAACCACAAAACGATCTTTCCCTTTGTAATGTAAGCCGAAACTGTTTAAAGTAGCGTCTTCATTAAAAATATCAATAACCTCTAAGTTATATTTATCGCCTAAATTCTTATCATTCTCATCATGTGCAGGCGTTACTTTTAAACAACCTGTTCCAAACTCCATATCGACATATTCGTCCTCAATAATAGGAACTACTCTATTACAAATAGGAACAATAGCCTTTTTCCCTTTTAAATGGATGAAACGTTCATCTTTTGGGTTAATACAAATAGCCGTGTCTCCAAAAATAGTTTCAGGACGTGTTGTAGCGATTGTTAGAGAATCGTTACTACCCTCAATTTTATAAGACAGATAATAAAGCAATCCTTGACGCTCTTCGTGAATAACCTCTTCGTCAGATAATGTAGTTTTAGCCTCAGGATCCCAGTTAACCATACGGTAACCACGATAAATTAAGCCTTTGTTAAATAAATCAACAAACACCTTAATAACGGCTTCACTCATGTCATCATCCATGGTGAATTTAGTTCTATCCCAATCACAAGAGCATCCTAGTTTTTTTAATTGTTCAAGAATAACACCACCATACTCATGTGTCCAAGCCCAAGCGTGTTTTAAAAACTCATCTCGTGACAAATCATTTTTGTCAATACCCTGCTC
>NZ_DBNGMQ010000042.1:0-8781 GCF_057126245.1 Yeosuana sp.
GGTCTTCAAAAGCTCTGGTTTCAAGTAATTTCTTTTCAAAAACAAAGCCACCAACAGCAGCGGGTGTAATCTCCATCTGGAAAATACTTGTGGTTTGTTGCCCAATCTTCCAACGACGAATGTCCCAGAAACGATGGTCTTCAAAAGCGAGTTCTACCATACGCTCGTTAAGGAGTTTCTCACGAAACGCTGCTTAACTTAAACCTGAAGGGAAAGAAGTTACACTGTTTTTTAAAAGTTTTTGTAAAATATTTATAGTTATTAAATCCACCTTCAAAAGCGATTTAATTTGGCAACTTTCATAATTTCTCAATTATGAAAGTTGCTTTATTTATTTTAATCCTTACCTGGGCCTATGTCGTTGTTAGGCTCAAAATTAGCATAATATTCCCCTAGTGGTGTTATGTTTCCATCCATATCAAAAAGGGCAGAAGAGGTTCCAGCAGCACTACTTTGATTAAATGAAAACCATGAGTAGCGGTGTACAAAATCCAGTGCTTCTAATTCTGGTAAAAGCTCTTTCATAAAGTTAAGCACTTGTTCTGGACTATACTTATTGTCTTCTGGTGTTGCAGCTGTCCAGTCTGCCACAGCGAATTCTGTAATCCAGATAGGTTTTCCGTATAAGTTGTAGGTTTCCTTTAACATATTAATAAAGTTCGTTACGCTAGCGCCTCGGTATGAATGCACAGTAATAAAATCTACTCTAAGGTTATTTTGAGTAGCCCTTTGCATGAATTCTTTCATCCAATCGTTAGCAGGATCAACTGTTGCTGGGCTTCCTAAAGGCACGCCTACTTCTTCAAGTTTAGGCCAGCGATCAATGGCTTCATCTACAGTCATATTTGCCTGCTCTACGCCATCTGGTTCGTTAAACCCTAGAAGGTAGTGCATTTTACCTGCATCTTTAAAAACTTTATAGGCAGCAATCTTTTCATCATCAATATTCCACTTACCCCATTGCATAGGTACAAATTCAGTATATTCTGGTTTAATGTCATAGACCTCACCACTCAGTCCAGCTCCCCAGGTATAAAACCAGTGAATTTTTAAAGTTGATAATTTGGTCGAAAAATTATCACTACTTAGTGTAAAACAAGCACCCTTTTTTCCTTTTGCCACGGCATCAGGACTAATAGGGGCTATTACCGGAGCCTCCATTTCGTCATAATTAAATTCGCCAAGATCAAATTTCCTTTCGCATGACGTAAAAATAACTGCACAAACGAAAATCATTCCAATTATATTTTTCATAGTTTTCTTTCTTTTTTAGTTTATTACCAGCCGGTATTTTGGTTTAAATTTAAGTTCTTGTTAAGTTCAGCTTGTGGTATGGGATATAAGTTCATACGGTCTTCAAAAGCTCTGGTTTCAAGTAATTTCTTTTCAAAAACAAAGCCACCAACAGCAGCGGTTGTAATCTCCATCTTGAAAATACTTGTGGTTTGTTGCCCAATCTTCCAACGACGAATGTCCCAGAAACGATGGTCTTCAAAAGCGAGTTCTACCATACGCTCGTTATACAATTTTTCACGAAAGGCTGCTTGACTTAAACCTAATGGGAAGTTTGGCATATTAGCACGTTGTCTTATCTCATTTACAGCGTCAAGTGCTGTCATGCCAAAAGCTGCGCCATTTTCTGGACCATAAGCTTCGTTCATGGCTTCAGCGTAATTTAAAAGGGTCTCACCGTAACGGAACAACACCCACGTGTGCTCTCTACTAGTTGTATTTGTAGGAAGCAAATTTATGTCTTCAATAACGTACTTTTTTAGATAATACCCCGTTTTTGTAGCATTGATAATAGGTTGGCCATTTGTTCCGCCAATAAAACTCCCTACGGTTTGACCCTTCCAACTAGAACCATTAACAATGATTGTTTGTTGCAAACGAGAGTCTCTTCCCGCATAAGGATCTGCTGGGTCATATCCAGATACAGGATCTGTAATAGGCAGTCCCGTGCTTTGCATTTCGTAAGCATCTACCAAATTTTGTGTAGGACATGTTCCGGTATTACCACCTTCGTAACCTACAGGGAAGTTTCGTCTTTCAAATCCATTTGAATTACCTTCGCGACGCTCAAAAATTAACTCATTACTTGTATAATTATTTACGATGTTTGAATAATCACCTTCTAATGAGTAAGCATTTAAATCTATTACAGATTTAGCCGCCGCCGCCGCACTTTGCCATAATGATACATCGTTGCCTGAGTTATGTAAAGGGCTAGCCGCATAAAGCAACATACGTGCTTTTAATGCTAGAGCTGCACCTTTGGTGGCACGACCAGTTTCTGAAACTGAAGAAAATCCATCGTAATCTTCTGGTAGTTCTGCTGAAATGGCATCGCATTCACTAACTATAAAATTAACAACATCGTTAAAAGTACTTTGCTGTGCATTTATGGCTTCATCGGGTGTTAATACTGTAGTTACTAACGGCACATTTTTATACCTTTTAACAAGCTCAAAGTAAAAGAAAGCCCTTAAAAACCTAGCTTCATAAGAGTAGTTATTAAACTGTTCGATAATTTCGGCATAATCTTCATTGTATTTATCTTCTAAAAATTCTTGTCCCTCAACTTCTTCAAGAAACATGTTTGCAGCACGCACACCAGAGTACATGCGCCCCCAAACATTATCTATTGGTTGGAGCGCGCTAAATCGGCCTTCGTTAAATCTTTGGATATCTGATAAATCTAATACATGTTCCGCCTCATCTGTAGCTGAGGAACGCATGGCCCCATCAACACTGTTAAAGTCTGTAGGGAGATAGCTATATATACCTGTTAAAAAGTTTTTAGAACGGTTAAAATCGTTAAATATATCATCCTTACGATTAAAGGATGTTTCATCATAGTCTAAATAATCACAACTACTAATTGTAAAGAAAAGTATAGTGATGAGTCCGTAATTTATATGTTTTAGTATCTTCATAGGTACTTATTTTTTAAAATTCAAATTTAACGCCAAGGTGGTAAGATGCAAGCGTTGGGTAACCAACACCTGTTGCTTCTGGGTCTGTAACCCTTACTGCATCAAAAGAGAATACATTCATACCTCGCCCGTAAATTTTCGCCTTTTTTATTTTTAATTTACTAACTAAACGCTCTGGAAAATTGTAATAGACTTCAAAACGCCTTAGCTTTAAATAATCTCCCTTTGTTAACCATATATCATTTTTGCGATAATTATTGGCATTTTCTAACAACGAAAGTCTTGGTAATGTAGCTGTTTGAGATGTTTCCGGAGTCCAGCTATTGGCTGCGTAATCAGAAATAGTATTATTGCCTCTTAGTGGCCAGAAAACACTTTTAGTATTTAAATAGAGCGTTTGATTAGCAATACCTTGAAACAGGACATCTACTCCAAAACCATGCATCTCGTAACCAAAGTTTAAAGCGTAGTACATTTCTGGATATGCATTGGCGTAACCAATAGGCACTATATCGAGATTATCAATAACCCCATCATTATTTTGATCCTTATATTTAATATCTCCTGGTCTTACATCAGAAAATAATTGCTGTGGGCTGTTGTCTATATCAGATTGATTTTGAAAGAAACCAAGAGTTTGTAAACCAAATTGCTGCCCTATTGAATTACCTGTTTCCTTTAAATAATCATATGGTTGAAATTCCTCATTCATCTCTACAATTTCATTTTGAGCAAATGTAAAATTACCTCCTACGAAGTATTTAAAATCCCCAACCTCCTTTTTCCATAAAAGTGAGGCCTCAATACCTTTGTTAATTACTTCACCTGCATTTTCTATGGCTGTATTAACCCCTATTAAAGAAGGCACTGCCCCATTGGTTTCAACAAGAATATTTTCTCGTTTGTCATAAAAAGCATCTACTGTCATTGAAAGTCCTCCGAATAATTCCATATCAATTCCAATATTGGTTTTTATTGAATTTTCATAAGTTAATCCTCGTGAGGCTAAGCGCCCTTCTCTAATACCTCCAAAATCATTATTGTTATTATTAAAATAATAACCACCGCCACCGCTAAATGCTTGATCAGCTAGGTTAGCAGACATAATATTATTACCACTCATGCCCCAAGACGCGCGTAACTTTAAATAATCAATATTTTTGCTGTCTTTTAGAAAATTTTCACGATTTACTATCCATCCTGCAGAAATAGCAGGAAAAAAACCAAAACGTTCACCGTCAGGTAAAAAATTGTTTCCACTATAAGATAAGACTCCATCAATAAAATAGCGGTTTTTATAGCCATAACTTGCTGTGGCTAAAGCGTTTTGACGCAGAAATGTATTGTACTGCCCATCTCTTACACGTTTATCCTGATGATACATTACAGAAGTATTAAGTTTATTATCATTCCATGATGTTTCATAGTTTACCTTACCGTACAGTGTTGCATGACGAATTTGATCTCCAAAACCATCAGAATAGTTTAAATCTGTTTCACTACCATAAATGTTTGAAATCGTATCGTTAATGGCTCCTGTTACAAGGCTTCTTGTAAACGATAAACTTTCGTATAAGAATTCACGTATTTTGCTCTCTGTATAGCTTACTTCATTATCATAGGCTAATGCTACTTCGGCCGATAAACCCTTTAACACACCACTCAAATCTTGAATTATTTGACCATCGGCCATGATTTGCCTGCCATTAGGTTGCCGCACGCCTGTAGAAGACACCAAAGCAACAGGATTGTTATCGTAAAATTCTGTACCACCCCATTCTCCATCAGGTGTTCTTACTGGAAAAGCTGCAGATGGCACGCTGTAAAGCGCATTCATTATACTACCAACTCTGGCTCCTGGCTCTGTACGACCATCTATGTTTCCTGCTACATTAACAATAAATTTTGTTGTATTTGTTAAATTAATATCAAAGTTTGTTCTAAAATTAAAACGATCATATTTTAATTGACTATCATAGCGATCATCAAGATTAGTATTATCAAATAACCCTCTTTCGTTTTGGTAATTTATTGAGGCGAAATATTTAACATTGTCTCCTCCACCTGAAAAACTTGTATTAACATTTGTTGTCGTTCCAAAATCTCTAAATGTTTCGTCGAACCAATTAACGTTAGGAAGTAAAGATGGGTTTTCATTGGTTTGAAAACCGTATAGGTCTTGATCAGAATACACAGCTGCGTTTCCATCAAGAATACTGGCTTGATTAACAGCTCTGGCATAATCATAAGAATCTAAGAACTCTGGTTCACGAAATGGAAAATTCCAACCTTGATCATAAGAAACTTCCACCTTAAATGTATCAGAATCACCTCTTTTTGTAGTTACTAACATGACGCCGTTAGCACCTCTTTGTCCATATCTGGCTAATGCGGTTCCATCCTTTAATACAGATACACTTTCTACATCGGCTAATGCTAATGATGACAAATCTCTTTCAAAACCATCAACAATTACCAATATAGAATTGTTATTCATGGTACCTCTGCCCCTCATATTTAAACTAGGGTTTCTGTTCCAAGGCTCTCCTCCATTTTGAAGCACCATAAGACCTGCAAGTTGCCCATAAAGACTTTCGGTAGGGTTATTTAATGAACTTTTTTCCAGCTTATCTGAGTATACAATATCTATAGATGATGTAACCTCTTCAGCAGACTTAGAGAATCCAAACCCAAGATTAACTCTCTTGTCTAAATTACCCAATTGGACTTTAACTACATCAGTTTTGACCTCAACAGTTTTTTCCATTTTATTAAGGGACAATTTTATTAACCCATTTATGGGGCTGTTTAGTATAGCAGAGCCCGATTTATCTGTTTTTGTGAATTCTAAAGCATTTTCAACTGACTGTACAACAACCCCTTCCAAAGGAAGACCAGAGTCATCCACTACAGATATAACTACTTCTTTTGTTTGTCCTGTCACAACTTGAGCAAAAAAGATCAAAACAATGATGCAGAAACTCTTAATAAATCTATGGTTTACAGTTTTTAAAACGTTTTGAAAACCGCTAAAAGTAGAATTCTGAAAATAGCTGCCTTTATTGATACTGACATTTAGTTGTTCTATTTTGTTTTTTTTCATTTGATATTAATTAGTATGTATTCAAATTGTAGTTATTCCCATCCTGGATTTTGCACTAAGCCATAACCTTTATTGATTTCGTCTGTCGGAAATGCACTTAAGTACCATTTTGGCGAAAAGTTGTTCTTCCAATAGCGCTCTGGAAGCTCGTTTGTTTCGTATGTAAATTCACCGTTCTGACGTCTAGTATCAACACCATATATTGTTTTGGTAAAACTGTCTTCCTTTTTCCAGCGAATAATATCAAACCAACGTACTTCTTCCTGATAAAATTCTAGAGCTCTTTCTTTTAATACCGCCTCCCGAAATTCTACTTGAGATAATCCAGTTGGAAGATCATTTAAACCTACACGATTCCGAACGTAATTAACAGCGTCATAAGCAGCTTGCGTTGGTCCTCCATTAGACTCGTTTAAAGCCTCTGCATAAGAGAAATAAATTTCAGGCAGTCTTAAATAAGGCCATTGAATTATAGATCGTACAGATGTAGCAGCATCTCCATCTAGCCAAAACTTTCTTTGTCTAAAACCGGATTTGCTTCCATTATGATTAGCGTTTCTTCTCTCCCGGCCTCCAATCCATAATTCTGCAGTACGCCCTCTATAAATATCACCATTTACCATAACACTTTCGTATAATCTTGGATCTCTGTTAGCCCATGGGTCATTTGGATCCCATCCAGAACCTGGAGCATTAATTGGCGTACCATCTGCCATGGGAAACATATCTACGTAATTCCCTGTAGGTACAGCAGAGCCATAGTTCGAACTTTGGAAAAAATAGTAAGAAACGGCCCAAAACCCTGCAGTTCTAAATCTTGTTCTCGTACTAATTAGAATTTCACCATTGCCGCGTTTGTAATAGCCATCTTGGAAATCCTGTCTCGGGTTTCCTGTATTTACGAGATCATAACCTCCGGCTGCTGCCGCGTCTAATGCATCTTTTGCAGCTTGTGCAGCGCGAGTCCATAAATTGGCATCGTACCCACCATGCCAGGTCATATTTTTATCTGAAGCTTCACCAGACATATAAGGCTGTGATTCGTTAAATAGAGGGCTTGCTCCAAACAAAAGAACTCTTGCCTTTAATCCCATAGCGGCTACCTTAGTAAAACGTCCATCCCAATTGGATAGGTCTTGTACATTTAATGGCAACACAGGAATAGCTTCATCTAGAAGTGCCACTATATTATTCATGGTTTCTTTTGAAGTGAGTCGAGGTAAATTCGTGTCTTCAGTAGGAGTATAAGCATGGTCTACCCATGGTAAACCTCCAAAATGACGAAACATGTCGGCATAGTGTATAGCAATTATCATTTTTGCTTCTGCTTTCAATTGTTCTTTATACTCAGTGGACGCATCTGGTACGCGATCAACATTCTCGATAATATTCCATCCAATTCTAATACCGTCCCAACTTTGTTCTTTGGTGTAATGGTATTTTGTGTTTGAAGCATCATTTTCTACCGCTGCAGAATATTGACCGTTAAAATACAGCCTGTTAGGGCCTCCCCAAGCTAAAAAGCTAGTCCCAATATCGGTCAAGGATTCTAATAAGTCCATACCTATTTTATTATCTTTGGCATTCCATCCTGTATTTAAGCCATAGGGTAAGGTTATATATCCTCGCCACATATAGCGTTCGGTTAATTCTATCGAGTTAAATATCGTGTCTGAAGTAACATCTACACTAGGTTCTTTCTCAAGAAAATCGTTTCCAAACTCCAGTGGTTCACAACTGTTTATAATCAGAGCTAGAATAGCAATGATATATAATAATCTTTTTGCTTTCATATTTGCTTTTTTTTTAATAATTAATTTTTTTTTCATAATAGCTTTTTTACAGGAAATTCACTCTAACTCCAAAATTATATAATTTTGTAAGTGGATATTGCGAATCGTTTGCTGTTCTAGATTCAGGATCGGTAATATCTAACTTAGAAATAGTAATAAGATTAGATCCATTCATAAAAGCTCTAAAATTGCTAATACCCATATTTTTCAAGAAGGCACTTTTGAAATTATAGCCTATCTCTAGATTTCTTAACCTTAAATAAGAAGCATCACGCAACCAAAAATCTGAATTTTTTGTGTTATTTTGGGTTCCGGTAAGTGTCATTCGTGGATACGTGGCCGTATCGGCTGTTTCAGGCGTCCATCGGCCATCGGCCATATACTGTAACAAAGAGCGATTTAAAGTAGCACCAAAAGCTACACGATATGTCTCCCCTAACATCCTCGAGGTGTTTGAAGCACCTACCCAAGACATGGAAAAATCAAAATTCTTATATTGAAAACCTAAATTTAGACCAAAACTGTTAAAAGGATATACGGGATAACCAATCGCCTTTTGGTCATTTTGATCAATGACACCATCTTCATTTAAATCTTTATATACCATATCTCCCGGCATCAAATTGTACTGATGGTCTGGAAGTAAATCATTACCAGTATCAGAATCATTGTAAAATTTATCGAATATGTACCCGAATGGTTGCCCTACAGGTTTGCCGGTTCTATATAAATAATCTTCTGTTTGAGGAACTTCATCCTGAAAAACAATTTTATTTTTGGCATGAGACATATTTGCATTTATCCAGTATCTAAAATCGTCACTAACTTGATGATTCCATTTAAGTTCCACTTCAAAACCTTTATTTTGTACTTCACCAATATTAACAGCTGGAAGATCGTAAGCTACAAACCCTGGTACAGTTCCCCTAAACGTTAGAATATCGGAACG
>NZ_DBNGMQ010000043.1:0-32144 GCF_057126245.1 Yeosuana sp.
TCCTATTTAAAATGATCTCTATAGAACCTTTGGTTAAAATAGGAGCTGCTGCCACTAACTTTGCTATTAAAGCGCATTTACCCATCGAAGGCCTTATTCGATCTACCGTTTTTGACCATTTTTGCGGGGGTGTTAATGAGGAAGATTGCTTACCCGTTATTGATAGGATGTTTGAAAAAGGTGTAAGCTCTGTTTTAGATTTTTCTGTTGAAGGCAAAGAAAATGATAAAGAGTTTGATGCTGCTATGACGATGACCTTAAAAATCATCGATTTTGCTAATGAAAAGGAGGCGATGCCCATTGCTGTTTTTAAACCAACTGGTTTTGGTCGGTTAAAACTATTTGAAAAGGTTGGAAATAAAGACCAACTAACCGAAAAGGAACAAGAAGAATGGCAACGCGTTGTAAATCGTTATGATGCTGTATGTAAACGCGGTAAAGAACGCGATATTGCTGTTTTAATTGATGCTGAAGAAAGTTGGATGCAAGAGGCTTCGGATATTTTGGTTAGAGAGATGATGGAAAAATATAATACGGAGAAACCTATTGTTTTTAATACCTTACAAATGTATCGCACCGATCGTTTGGACTTTTTAAAAGCTGAACACCAATTAGCTAAGGAAAAAGGCTATTATTTAGGTATGAAACTGGTAAGAGGGGCTTATTTAGAAAAAGAAAACGAGCGTGCCGAAGCGAAAGGCTATCCAACGCCCATGTGTCCGAATAAAGCGGCCACTGATAAAAACTATAATGATGCCGTTGCCTATATGGTAGAGCATATTGAAGACATGTCGGTTTTTAATGGGTCTCATAATGAAGAAAGTTCTTATTTGATGATGAAGATTATGAAAGAAAAAGGCCTAAAAAATAACGATGAACGGGCTTGGTTTGGACAACTTTATGGTATGAGTGATCATATTAGCTATAATTTGGCTGATAAAGGGTATAATGTGGCTAAATACGTGCCCTTTGGACCTGTAAAGGATGTGATGCCATATTTAATTAGACGCGCTGAAGAGAATACTTCTGTTGCTGGACAAACGGGTAGAGAATTAGCTTTATTAAAAAAAGAAAAGCAACGACGAAAACTGCTATAGTATGTTTTAGATAGATCTTTCTAAAATCGCTTTAATTTGTGACGGACGATCTAAAGGCGTTATGTCTTCGATTGATTTCCAGTTAAAAGTTGGTGCCTTTTGCTCTTTTTTAGACGTTATATACATGATGTCTGTATCATCTGTTGATTTTAATACTTCCGTATCAGACACAAAGGTTTCATGATATTTTTCTCCTGGTCTAAGCCCAATCATTTCAATGTTATTTTTAATATTGAGACGATTTATTTCTAAAAAAACAAGAGCCACATCTATAATTCTGATGGGGTCGCCCATTTTAAAGGTAAACAAGGCATGTTCCCAATGGTTATGGACTGCAATTTTTAAAATAAGCAGGCATGCTTTTTTATTACTAATAAAATATCTGGTCACCTCTTTACCTGTTATTGTTAAAGGGATTCCTAAATCTAATTGTTTTTTGAAAAGCGGAATTAAAGACCCGTTAGAGCCTAGAATATTTCCAAACCGGGTGGTTAAAAACCGAGTGCTATTCTTTAAATTTAAGGACTCTAAATACAATTCTCCAATGCGTTTGGTCATTCCCATCACACTTATGGGGTTTACAGCTTTATCAGTAGAAATAAAGAGGAATGTCTTCACCCTATGTTTTAAGGCTAAATCGGCTAAATGTTTGGTCGCCAGAATATTTAATTTTACAGCTTCATACGGATTCGATTCCATCATGGGCACGTGTTTATACGCTGCTGTATGAAAGATATAGCTGGGATTATATGCTTTAAAAATTTCCTCCATAGCATGATTATCTCTAATATCAGCCAGTATAAAGTGTATGTTGGAGAACCGATGTAATTCAAATTCTTTTTGCAGGTAATAAAGCGGTGTTTCAGCATTATCAAGCAGTATCAGATTTTTAAAGGTACTGGTTGCCAGTAACTTTGAAAGACCACTGCCAATAGTTCCTGCGGCACCTGTTATTAAAATGGTTTGGTTCGAAAAATCAAAATCTGGATTAACTTCTTTATTAATTGGAAATGAAGAAGACACTTCTAATAACGTTTTTATGTGATTAGAAAGCGATTCATTCATAGGTGTTCATCGTTAAGAAGCAGATAAAAAGGGCGTAATGCGTATGCAAAATATAAAAAATAAGCATTGATACCTAATACAAATACGATTTAAACGCATTATTTAGTTAAAACGTTTATAACCGTAATGACGATGAGTTTTAAATCGTACCACAAACGGATTTTCTCTATATAACGTTTGTTGAGTCTGTTCTTTTCAGGAATGATTGTTTTAATAAAATAGGCTTCGGGGTTTTTTGCTTTTTTAAGAAGTTCCACCTCGTTTCTAAACGCTATAGAGGCTAAACCTGTAATTCCTGGTCTAACATCAAACACCGCCATATCTTCTTTTGGATAGTGATTTACGTATTTTCTTAATTCTGGTCTTGGGCCAACAAAACTCATATCGCCTATTAAAATATTGATGAGTTGCGGGAATTCATCGATTTTATAACGCCTTAAAAAATAACCGACTTTCGTAACCCGTGCATCTTTGTTCCCTATGGTTAATAACCCTTTTTGTTCAGATTCCATATACATGGTTCTGAACTTAAGGATATTGAAATCGTTATTATGTAAGCCAACACGCGGTTGAATAAATAAAGCAGGTCCTTTTGAGTCTAATTTTATAATAATAGCCATAAGCAGTAAAAAGGGAGACAAACAGATGACGCCTAAAAGTGAAAAGAAAACATCAAACACGCGTTTCATCATATTACTCAGGCATAGAAATGTTTAAAATAGTGGCTATGCTATCACAATTTTCAACCGTTAAAATCATCTCTGTTTCTTTGTATGCGCCTTCAATAGCATAAATTCCACAGGGTTTTTTTCTGGCACGTCCGTCAAAATTGATATGCCCATGTTTTAACAGATAAGTTATAGTCAGAGAATCCAGGTCATTTTTAGAAATGGCTGCGTTAATATCCTCTGAATATACAATCTGCTTGGTATTAATGTTTTTTAGTGTTCTTGCTTGCGGTGAATAATCACAAGAGACTTTTTTGCCATTTAAAAAAAATGCTAAAATTATGAGTCCTATGGAAAAACCGCCAAGGTAGTATCCAAAACGTTGTATTAATTTCATGTACTAAACTATTTTTGAAGCATGTGTTGTTTTGATATTTAAAATATAAGTAAATTGATATCACTATATTTTAAATCAAACCATTCTCCAACAGATTTATTGGTTAAAATGCCGTGGTAAAAATACAATCCATTTTTTAAACCTTTGTCAAATCTTAGAGAATTTTCAATACCGCCATCATCAGCGATTTTTAATAAATAAGGTGTAAAAATATTACTAATAGAAACAGAAGATGTTTTAGAATATCTTGCAGGAATATTGGGGACACAATAATGAATCACACCATGTTTTTGGAATGTTGATTTTTTATGTGTGGTAACTTCACTGGTTTCAAAACAGCCACCCATATCAATACTCACATCAATAATAATAGACCCTTTTTTCATCGTCTCTACCATGGCTTCAGTCACCACAATAGGGGATCTGTTTGAGCCTCTTACAGCACCAATAGCCACATCGCAGCGTTTTAAGGCTTTGGTTAAATTTTTTGGTTGAAATGTTGAGGTAAACAAAGGTCTTCCGATATTGGTTTGAATGCGTCTCAATTTTGAAATTGAATTATCAAACACTTTAACATTCGCGCCCAATCCAATAGCACTTCTTGCGGCAAATTCACCAACGGTCCCTGCACCAATAATGACAACTTCAACTGGAGGCACACCACTAATATTACCAAATAACACCCCATTACTTTCAGAACTATTCGACAATAATTCAGAGGCTATAAGCACACTGGCGGTTCCGGCTATTTCACTTAACGATCTTACCGCTGGATATAAGCCGTCGTTATCTCTAATGAATTCAAATGCAAGTGCTGTGATTCGTTTAGAGGCTAATAATTCAAAATACTTTTTGCTTTGTGTTTTTAATTGGAGTGCCGATATTAGTATGGTTTGCGGATTTAACAATTTAATTTGCTCAAGGCTTGGTGGTTCTACCTTTAATACCATTGGGCAGGCATAAACCTTAGCCGTATCCTTCGTTATTTCAGCACCCGCTTCGCTATAATCTTTATCACTAAAACTCGCTCCGATGCCGGCACCAGCTTCAAAAAGGACTTTGTGACCATTATTAACCAGAGCTGAAACGGCATCTGGTGTTAAACAAACACGTTTTTCTTGAAAAGCCGTTTCTTTAGGAATCCCAATATATAATTCTCCTTTACGTTTAAAAATCTCCAGAGTTTCCTCTTGTGGTAAGAGTTGTTGCTTCGTAAATGGCGATAAAGATTTAGACATATTTTATTTTGTTAAATAAAAAATTAAATTACAAATAAATTTTTGAATCTTAGCTAATTCTTATTCAAATTGAATTGAGTTACGGTTTTACCGTAATTTTACGTCGTTTGAAAATTGTAAATTTGTTTTCTATTTATGTTTATGAATGTAAAGCTACTTAAATCTCTCGTATTCTTAGTTTCTTTATCTAGTTATGCCCAGCAATATTCTTTAAATGGACAGGTTAAAGATGAAAGCAATAACCCGATTGCTTTTTGTAATGTTACCCTAACTCAAGTAAATGCTAATGCAAATATATCTGGAACAACTTCTGATGAAGATGGTACCTTTATTATTGAAAATTTAAAGGCTTCAGATTATGCACTAAAAGTTAGTTTTTTAGGTTTTGATTCTTATCAAGATACTATAAGTTTACAAAGAGATACCACCATCAATACCATTGTACTAAAAGAGCAAGCACATCAATTAGATGGGGTCACTGTTGTAGCAAAGCGGCCAACGGTACAACGAATGGTAGACCGATTAGTTTTTAATGTTGAGAATAGCACGCTTTCCAATAATAATATATTTGATGTGTTGAAGAACACACCTGGTGTTTTAGTTTTAGGTGAGAATATTTTCATAAAAAAAAGTTCTCCAACGGTTTATATTAATGATAGAAGGGTACATTTATCAGCAAATGAAATTCAACAATTGTTAGAAGGCACCTCCGCTAGCAGCGTAAAATCTATTGAAGTCATTTCCAATCCACCTGCAAAATACGAATCTGAAGGTGGTTCTGTGCTTAATATCATTATGAGTAAAAGTGTGTCACCGGGTTATAATGGAAGCCTGTTCGGCACATATAAACAAGGATCAGAATTCCCAAAATATTCTTTAGGAACAAGCCATTTTTTTAAGTCGGAACGTATTGATGCGTATGCGAATTACGGCATAAGCCCGAGAAAAGATTTTAGACATAATAACGAAGTTGTCAATTTTATAGATAATAATCAAACAACATCACGTTGGAATACAGACTTTAAAAGAACGAGAGAGATTATGAATCAAACGATCAATGCTAATATTGATTTTAAATTCGATGATCGCAATATCTTGGGTGTTTCAACGAATATGGTCCTTTCACCTAGAGAGCATACAAGGACATCGGTGAATTCATTAACAGAAGTTTTTAATGCGAATAGTGTGTTGGATTCTACTTTTCAAACAACGAATCGTCTGGTTGATGAAACGTATAATCTCTCTTTTAATTTAAATTATACTCATAATTTCAAAAAGGAAGGAGAGAAGCTTATGGTGAACGGTCATTATACCGATTATGATTTTTCAAGTTTTCAAAATGTTGACACGGGATATTTTCTACCTAATATAACAGAATCCTTTAGAGATAATAAGTTTCAAACATTTTCAAGTCAGAACGTTAAGATATACACCGGTCAATTAGATTATGAATTACCAATGAATCATTCCGCTAATTTTGAATCAGGTTTTAAATATTCCAGTATTGATTCTGAAAGTATTCTAAATCAATTTATTTTTGTTAATGGCATAAAAGAAGAAGATTTACAGAATTCGGATACGTTTATATATGACGAAATGAACTATGCAGGGTATGTTAGTTTTTCTAAAGATTGGGAATCTTGGAGTTTGAAATGGGGGTTAAGATCAGAGTATACTCAGATAAAAGGGAACTCATTGTCTACGAGTCAAGTTAATGAAACAGATTATTTTAAATTATTTCCTTCGTTTTATGTGTTGCACAGTTTTAATGAGAATAACGACTTTTATTTTAACTATAATAAACGTATTTACAGACCACGATATAATGAATTAAATCCGTTTAAATATTTTTTAAATGACAATGCTTATTTGATTGGTAACCCTAATTTAAGACCAGAAATTGATGATGTATTTACTTTAGGATATACCTTTAACAAAAAGTATACATTTGAAGCGTATTACAGATATGAAAATAGCCCGACGCAAGAAATTATTTTACAAGATAACACCGAAAATTTGTTAAAGTATATTAATATTAATATTGATAAAAATATATCATACGGATTAGATTTTATGACCTTTACGAAAGTTGTCACAGATTGGAATGTATATGTATTATCATCCCTTTTTCATGAGGAAAATCAATTTTATGCTGAAGACATTAATAATAAATTAGTCACCAATAATCAATGGTCGTTTTACACACAATTTATTAATTATTTATCATTCCTTAAAGACAAAAGCCTAACGGCTGATATCTCGTATTTATATATTTCTCCCGTTGCAAGTGGGCCTTCCAAAGTTACAAGCAGACACGGACTTAATATCAATTTAAAAAAGACGTTTTTGAAGAATAAAGCTTCTGTTAGTATTGGCGTTACCGATGTATTTAACACACAAAACTTTACACAAACCAATAAATTCTTAAATCAGGATTATTATTTAAATTCAAGAATTGAAAACCGGTTATTTACCTTTGGTTTTAATTATAAATTCGGGAATACCAATCTAAAAAATAATCAAAGAACCTTTGATTTAGAAGAGCGAGACCGTTTAAATAAAAAGTAATTAAAAATATTGTTTCAATTTATCCCAAAACGTTTTAGGCCTTACTTTAAACTCGTCTTCTAGCTCTTGTAACGATTTTGTAGCTTCATTTATTTTATTGAAAATTTGTGCTCTAATCAAATAAATAGAAGGCACAATTACAGCCATAATAGGAATTAAATATATTAATTGATTACTATCAATAAACTCTTGATTATCTTGTCTTAAAAGCAAAAATATTTGATAACTATACATTGCTATTGGTACTAGAATTGCATGAAACCACCAATGTCTACAGGTAAAAAACCAAATTAAAAGCAAAAACAAAGGAATAACTTTAGAAGTAAGAACCCACATAGAAACATTGGCATTTTCATAATAGCCACTATTGTAAGTAAACATAAAAGTGTTCCAAACAGCTGTGCTTGGAACACTTTCATATAAATAAAATAAATAAGGAGTCATAGCTATTAATGTTGCTAGGATACTTCCTATTATCAAGCTTTTTTTATCCTCCGCAAGGAACTTTGATTTTTGCTTTTTCAACTTTGGCTGTTTGGTGTCCATCTTGGTTAAATGCGTTTGCTGCATAAGCCGTAAACAACATGCCTCCGAAAATTGCTAGTGCAATTAAATACTTTTTAGTTTTCATAATTTAAGGGATTAATTAATTAATTACCTCAAATGTAGAGAAAAGTATTCTGAAGAATTTAGCGAAATGTTAAAATTATGTTAAAACACATTGGTTTTAAAAAATCGCGTTGTGGTTTTACCGTAAATCTTCATTATTCGGGGTTACATTTTGTTGTTTTACTTCATATTTAGCCTATCTGTTTATCAAAATTTAATTTAAAATTTAGTGTTATAGACCTCGATTTATTATCATTAATACATAAATCAATTCTATTAATATCTTCTGGAAGGATAGATTCTATAATCTCAGGCCATTCAATGATAACCCAGTGATTAGAGTATAAATATTCTTCAATTCCAAAATTATACGCTTCTTCAATATCATTTAATCGATATAAATCGAAATGATAAATGAGATCGTTTATGGCCTCATATTCATTAACAATTGAAAACGTAGGACTGCTTACATCATCTTTACTTCCTAAGTTTTTTACTATTGATTTGATGAGCGTCGTTTTTCCAGCACCCATGTCACCATAAACTAAAATTATTTTAGAGGTTACATTCTCAATAATACGTTTAGAAATGTCATCAATAGTATCTAAATAATAATCCATTTCAATATTAAAATTATAAGGCAATATTATTAATAAAAATTGAAATAACCTAATAAAATATGTATTTCATCGATGTTTTTTGCATTATATGGAGTTATTTAGGGCTAAAAACAGCAAAAGGGATAATCATTTCTTCAAGTGACACACCGCCATGCTGATACGTATTTCTATAATAACTCACATAATGATTGTAATTATTCGGATAGGCAAAAAATAAATCACCTTTAGCAAATATAAAAGAGCTACTCATGTTAATGGAGGGCAAATGAATAGATTTTGGGTCTTTAGCTTCAAAAACATCCTTACTTTCAAAGGTTAAACTTCTACCTGTTTTATATCTCAAATTTAGACTGGTATCTCTATCTCCAACAACTTTAGAGGGGTTTTTTACATTAATAGTGCCATGATCTGTGGTTAAAATAAGTTTAAAACCTAATAATTGTGCCTGATGAATCATTTCTAACAGCGGGGAGTTTTTAAACCAGCTTAAGGCTAAAGACCTGTAAGCTTTATCATTTGACGCTAATTCTTTAACCACTTCCATTTCTGTTTTTGAGTGGGAAAGCATATCAACAAAATTATAAACAACCACCGTTAAGTCATTGTTTTTTAACGAATTAAAATTATCAACTAATTTTTTGCCATTCTTTAAATTCGTAATTTTATAATATTCATAATTTAAATGCGTTAACCCAAGTCGTTTCATTTGCGTATTTAAAAAATCTTCTTCGTGTAAATTTTTACCGCCTTCGTCGGTATCATTTTTCCAATATTGAGGATACATTTTTTCCATGTCACTTGGCATTAGTCCAGAAAAAATAGCGTTTCGAGCGTACTGTGTAGCCGTGGGTAAAATACTATAAAAGGGTATTTCGCTTTCTTTTTTATAATAATTATTGATTATGGGTTCAAAAACCTTAAACTGATCATACCTTAAATTATCTATTACAACCAATAAAGTAGGTTGCTCTTTACTTAATTCGGGCGCAATTTTATATTTAAATAACTTATGAGACATAACAGGTGCATCAGAATGATTATCAAACCAACTTGCATAGTTTTTGTCAATAAATTTACCAAACTGCGAATTGGCCTCAATCTTTTGAGATTCCAATATTTCAAACATACCTACATCTTCAATATTTTCTAATTGAATTTCCCAATAAATAAGTTTTTGATATAAAGCCGCCCATTCCTCAAAAGAATTAACCATAGATAATTCCATAGCTATTTTTCTGAATTCTTGCTGATAATTGGATGTTGTTTTTTCTGAAACTAATCGAGAATGATCTAAATTCTTTTTTAGACTTAGTAAAATTTGGTTTGGGTTGACAGGTTTAATCAGGTAATCGGCTATTTTATTACCAATGGCTTCTTCCATGATATATTCTTCTTCACTTTTAGTGATCATGACTACTGGAAGATTATCTTTTTTTTCTTTTATTTCATTAAGAGTTTCAAGACCTGATAAGCCAGGCATGTTTTCGTCTAAAAAAACAATATCGAAATTCATATCGTCTAAGATATCTAATGCTTCAGAACCACTGGAACATGTTGTAACATGATAGTTTCGTTGTTTAAGAAAAATTATATGAGGTTTTAATAAATCAATTTCATCATCAATCCAAAGTATATGTATCGTATTCATTTAAAAAAAATAGTTTGTAAACATTTATAGTGTATTTTTTGTTTTTATCTATAATTAGGGTTTTATGCCCGTCATATATTTATATTTGTATCAATTAATATTAAAAATTTAAAGTTTGAACAAACTTAAAATCTTTAACGACCCAATTTACGGTTTTATTACTATTCCTAATACGCTTATTTTTGATTTAATTCAGCATAGGTATTTTCAACGTTTACGAAGAATTACTCAAATGGGAATGTCTTATATGGTATATCCCGGTGCCCACCACACGCGTTTTCATCATGCCATTGGGTGCGTACATTTAATGCAAAAAGCGATAGAAATACTTCGTTTTAAAGGGGTTACAATAAGTAAAGAAGAAGAAAACGCGCTTTATGTTGCTATTTTATTACACGATATTGGGCATGGACCGTTCTCTCATGCTATGGAACATAGTATTGTAAATAATGTCTCTCACGAGCAAATTTCATTGCTTTTTATGGAGCGTTTGAACGAAGAATTTAACTCAAGTTTAACGCTTGCTATCCAAATTTTTAAAGGGGACTATCATAGAAAGTTTATGTGTCAGCTTGTTTCGAGTCAATTGGATATGGACCGTGCAGATTATTTAAAACGCGATAGTTTTTATACAGGTGTTGCTGAAGGAAATATTAATAGTGAGCGTTTAATTACCATGTTGAATGTTGTTGATGATATGTTGGTTGTTGAAGAGAAGGGTATTTACAGTATTGAAAAATTTATTAATGCCAGACGTTTTATGTATTGGCAAGTATATTTACATAAAACAGGAATTGTTGCAGAACAATTATTAATTAGAGTTTTGAAACGTGCAAAAGAATTAATTAATTCAGGCGTTCATTTAACCACCAGTAAGGCCTTTGGATATTTTTTAAATCATGATATTTCTTTAAAAGATTTTAATAACGATATTCTTAACACGTTTTCTCAACTAGATGATTTTGATATTGTTTCATCTTTAAAGGAATGGCAACACCATGATGATTTTGTGTTAAGTAATCTATGTCAGATGATTTTGGATAGGTCTTTGTTAAAAATAAAAATTAAGAATAAAAAAAATAAACTAAAGCATTTTGAATCGCATTTAAATACGCTCATTTTAAAATATCAAATTACTAAAAAAGAAGCCGAGTATTTTGTGTTTACCGGAGAAATTTCAAATCAAGCATACATGCCAAAAACCCAGAGTATTCATATTTTATATAAGTCTGGTAAAATTGAAGACATAACAAAAGCATCAGACCAATTTAACATAAAAGCCTTATCAAAACCAGTTACAAAATATTATATATGTTACCCTAAAGAAAAACTTTAGGACATTTTTCATATTTTTGCCTCGATTGAACAAAAGCAACAAACTTAAAGTGTGATATGAGCATATCAAGAATGTTAACATTAAATAAACGTTTCTCTATGCAAATTTTATCTGACTTTATAATGAAACTATTTTTTTCGGATGAAATTTACAGCACAACAAATAGCAGAGATTTTAGAAGGTGATATTGATGGTAATCCCAATGTCGTAGTTTCTAAATTATCTAAAATTGAAGAAGGCACGGAAGGATCTCTGACATTTTTGGCTAATCCGAAATACACCCCATTTATATATTCAACAAAAGCGTCAATAACCATTGTAAATAAGTCTTTTATACCTGATAATAAGCTTAATACAACGTTAATTATGGTAGAGGATGCTTATAAATCGTTTTCTAAGCTTCTTGAATATTATAATTTAATTAAACAAAATAAAACAGGAATAGAACAACCAAGTCACATTTCAGACAATGTGGTTTATGGCGAAAATATTTATATTGGCGCGTTTTCATACATTGGAGATCACGTTAAAATAGGGGATAATGTAAAGATTTTTCCTGGCGCTTACATTGGAGATAATGTGGTTATAGGAGATAATACCATGATTTTTCCTGGTGTAAAAATATATTCTGAAACTATAATTGGTAAGTATTGTGTGCTCAATTCAGGTGTTATTATTGGGGCTGATGGGTTTGGGTTTGCGCCTGGAAGTAATGGAGAATACAGTAAAGTACCACAAATTGGTAATGTAATTCTTGAAGATTTTGTTGATGTTGGCGCTACAACCACTATAGATAGGGCAACTTTAGGATCTACTATTATTAGAAAAGGTGTTAAGTTAGATAATCAAATTCAAATAGCACACAATGTTGAAATTGGAAAAAACACGGTGATTGCGGCACAAACTGGTATCGCTGGATCAACAAAAATTGGTGAAAATTGTGTTATTGGAGGTCAGGTAGGGATTGTCGGACATTTAACAATAGGTAATAATGTTAAAATTCAAGCGCAATCAGGAATAGCGAGAAACGTAAAAGATAATGAAGTGCTTCAAGGCTCACCTGCTTTGGCACTAAGTGACTACAATAAATCGTATGTTCACTTTAAGAACTTAACGAAGATTGTTAAAGATATTAATGATATAGAAAAAAAAATAGATGGCAATAGTTAATACAGAAATAAAGCAAAAAACAATACAAAAGGATATCTCTTTATCTGGTGTTGGCTTACATACTGGAAAAAACGTAACAATTACTTTTAAACCTTCAAAACCTAATACCGGATTAGCCTTTAGGCGTGTTGATCTTGAGGGTTCACCAGTTATTGAAGCAGATGCAACCTTAGTAACAAACACAGAAAGAGGAACTTGTTTAGAAAAAAATGGCGTTACTATTCAAACCTCTGAACATGTTCTAGCCGCTTTAGTAGGAATGGATGTTGATAATGTTATTATTGATCTAGATTCTTCTGAACCACCAATTATGGATGGATCTTCAAAATTCTTTGTTGAAGCTATTGAAAAAGCCGGTATAGTAGAGCTTGATGCATTTCGAGAAGAATATATTATCTCAGATATTATTTCCTATACCGATGAAGAATCGGGAAGTGAAATTTTGGTAATGCCTTCAAAAGAATATCAAATTACCACGATGGTTGATTTTGGAACTAAAGTATTAGGAACCCAAAATGCGACGTTAAATAAAGTGTCAGATTTTAAGAAAGACATTTCAGATTCAAGAACCTTTAGTTTTTTACATGAGATTGAAATGCTTTTGGAACATGGTTTAATTAAAGGAGGTGATTTAAATAATGCTATTGTTTATGTTGATAAAGCCTTGTCGCCCGAAACACTTGAAAAACTTAAAATAGCCTTTAAAAAAGACTCCATTTCTATTAAACCAAATGGTATTTTAGATAATTTGACTTTACATCATCCTAATGAAGCTGCAAGACATAAGCTGTTAGATGTGTTAGGCGACTTAGCGCTTATTGGAACTCATATAAGAGGAAAAGTGATTGCTAATAAACCCGGACATTTTGTGAATACTCAGTTTGCGAAAAAAATGTCTAAAATCATTAAAAATGAAAGGAGAAATAATGTTCCTAAAATTGATTTGAACCTGCCTCCATTAATGGATGTGAATCAAATTATGGCGATGTTACCTCACAGACAGCCTTTTTTGTTAATTGATAAGGTTTTTGAATTGTCAGAAAATCATGTTATCGCTACAAAAAATGTAACGATGAACGAATCATTTTTTGCTGGTCACTTTCCGGGAGCACCCGTGATGCCGGGTGTTTTAATCGTTGAGGCCATGGCTCAAACGGGGGGTGTTTTAGTATTAAATACAGTGCCAGACCCTGAGAATTACTTAACGTTTTTTATGAAAATGGATAATGTGAAGTTTAAGCAAAAAGTGGTTCCTGGCGATACACTTATTTTTAAGTGCTCATTAATAACACCGATTAGAAGAGGTATTTGTCATATGCAAGGGTATGCCTATGCAAATGGAAAACTTTGTGCAGAAGCTGAGCTTATGGCTCAGATATCAAAAGTAAAATAATTATGAACAAAACAAATATTTGTAGTCTTTACTCGTGTTCTAATGATTATTTTTATCAACACATTTCAACTTTAAAGAATTAAAAATCAAGAAATGAACCGAGCAATAACAATAATTTTCTTTGACGCGAAAACATTACATTGCGAACACATTTTTACCGATTTATCAAAATTAAAATTATAAAAATGAATCAACCATTAGCATACGTACATCCGGGCGCAAAAATTGCAAAAAATGTAGTAATTGAGCCTTTTACAACCATTAATAACAATGTTACAATCGGAGAAGGCACTTGGATAGGTAGCAATGTTACCATTATGGAAGGTGCGAGAATAGGGAAAAATTGCAATATTTTTCCGGGTTCAGTCATTTCAGCTATTCCTCAAGATCTAAAATATAATGACGAAGATACGACGGTTGAAATAGGAGATAATGTTACTATTAGAGAGTGTGTTACCATTAATAGAGGGACTGCGGATAGAATGAAAACGGTTATTGGTAATAATTGTTTAATTATGGCATATTGCCACATCGCGCATGATTGTATTGTTGGTAATAACTGTATATTCTCGAATAACAGTACCCTAGCAGGGCATATTACCATTGGAGATTATGTGGTTTTAGCTGGTATGACAGCGGTTCATCAATTTGTATCCATAGGAAACCATGCATTTGTAACAGGAGGCTCTTTAGTAAGAAAGGATGTTCCACCATTTGTTAAAGCCGCTCGAGAGCCTTTATCATATGTAGGAATAAATTCAGTAGGGTTACGAAGACGCGGGTATACCTCAGATAAAATAAGAGAAATTCAGGATATTTTTAGAATACTCTATCAGAAAAACTATAATAATACTCAGGCGTCTGAAATTATTGAAGCTGAAATGGAAGCGACTCCAGAACGTGACGAGATTCTTCAATTTATAAAGAATTCGCACAGAGGTATCATGAAAGGCTACTTCAAATCAAATTAAAAATTGTAAACAAAATAAATTAATAATAAACGACTTTACAACTCAGTAATATATGGCAACTACAAGTGATATTAGAAACGGATTATGTATTAAATATAATAATGATATTTATAAAATTATTGAATTTTTACACGTAAAACCAGGTAAAGGTCCTGCTTTTGTAAGAACAAAAATGAAGAGTGTAACGAATGGAAAAGTTTTAGATAATACGTTTTCTGCCGGTCATAAATTAGAGGATGTTCGCGTAGAAACTCATAAGTTTCAATTTTTATATAATGATGGTGAATTCTACCATTTTATGAATCAAGAAGATTATACGCAAATTCAATTAACTGAAGCCGCTTTAGATAATCCAGGTTTAATGAAAGAAGGTGAGGTTGTTACAGTTATTATTAATACCGAAGACAACATGCCACTTTCTGTAGAAATGCCTGCAAGTGTTGTTCTTGAAGTCACCGCTACAGAACCTGGTGTGAAAGGGAATACCGCAACTAATGCGACAAAACCAGCAACGGTTGAAACCGGAGCTTCGGTAAATGTCCCTTTGTTTATTAATGAAGGTGATAAAATTAAGATAGAAACAGACAAGGGTACGTATAAAGAACGTGTTAAAGAATAGTTTTCATTGAAATTTCCAAAACCATATACTTTAAAACAAATTGCACAACTAATTACTTGTGAATTTGTTGGAGACGAAAACTTTACTGTTTTAGGCATGAATGAAATTCATGTCGTTACGCCCGGTGATATAGTATTTGTTGATCATCCCAAATATTACGATAAAGCTCTAAATTCTCCAGCAACCATTATTTTAATTAATAAAAAAGTGGAATGCCCAGCGGGAAAGGCATTACTAATAAGTGATGATCCTTTTAGAGACTTTAATACTCTTACCAATCATTTTAAGCCTTTTGTTGCATCAGAATCGTCCATATCAGATTCAGCAGTTATAGGAAAAAACACCGTCATACAGCCAAATTGCTTTATAGGACATCATGTTGTAATTGGTGATAATTGTGTTATTCATTCCAATGTAAGTATATATGATGATACTATTATTGGTAATAACGTAACCATTCATTCTGGTACTGTTTTAGGCGCTAATGCTTTTTATTATAAAAGACGTCCGGAAGGATATGATCGTTTAAAATCATGTGGACGCGTTGTGATTGAAGGCGATGTAGATCTAGGAGCCCTTTGCACTATTGATAGAGGTGTTACAGGTGATACTACTATTGGGGAAGGTTCTAAATTGGATAATCAAATTCAAATTGGTCATGATACCATTGTCGGTAAAGACTGTTTAATAGCTTCTCAAGTGGGTATTGCTGGCTGTGTAGTGATTGAAGATGAGGTCACAATTTGGGGTCAAGTGGGTTGCACAAGCGGCATCACTATTGGTGAGAAAGCCGTTGTTCATGCGCAATCGGGAATCAGTAAATCCTTAGAAGGCCATAAAACCTATTGGGGAACTCCAGCTCAAGAAGCCAGAATTGAGCTTAGAGAAATGGCTTCGGTGAAACAAATTCCAAATATTTTATCAGAACTTAAAAAAATAAAATAAAATAGTTTAAAACAAATTTCAATAAAGTATTTTTGTACTAGTTTTAGTTAAATAATAAAAAAAAATGAGCGTTTTAGTAAACAAAGATTCAAAAATAATAGTACAAGGTTTTACAGGTAGTGAAGGAACATTTCATGCCGGTCAAATGATTGAATACGGCACTAATGTTGTTGGAGGTGTAACACCAGGAAAAGGTGGTCAAACCCATTTAGGCAGACCTGTATTTAATACAGTCGCAGATGCTGTAGAAAAAGCAGGTGCTGATACGACCATTATTTTTGTGCCCCCAGCGTTTGCTGCTGATGCTATTATGGAGGCCGCTGATGCCGGAATTAAAGTTATTATAGCGATTACGGAAGGGATTCCTGTGGCTGATATGATAAAAGCCTCAGATTATATAAAAGATCGAGACTGTCGTTTGGTTGGTCCTAACTGTCCAGGGGTTATTACGCCTGAAGAAGCAAAAGTAGGTATTATGCCTGGATTTGTTTTCAAAAAAGGAACCGTAGGTATTGTGTCTAAATCAGGAACGCTAACCTACGAGGCTGCAGACCAAGTTGTAAAACAAGGTTTAGGAATCACAACGGCTATTGGAATTGGTGGAGACCCTATAATTGGAACCACAACAAAACAGGCTATTGAATTACTTATTAAGGACCCAGAAACCGAAGCCGTTGTTATGATTGGTGAAATTGGAGGTCAATTAGAAGCCGATGCAGCCAACTGGTATAAAGCTAGTGGAAGTAAAAAACCTATTATTGGTTTTATTGCAGGTGAAACAGCTCCTGCTGGAAGAACGATGGGGCATGCTGGAGCTATTGTTGGCGGAAGCGATGATACGGCTCAAGCGAAAAAGAAAATTATGAGATCTTGTGGCATACATGTGGTTGATTCTCCTGCTGAAATTGGTAAGAAAGTAGCTGAAGTTTTAGCATCAATGTAAAATAATTGCTTTAAAATATTTAAAAACCTTACAGAAATCTTGTAAGGTTTTTTTATTTGAAGCCATTTGTATTTGTTATATTTGAACATCAACATATCATTATAAAAACACAGGAAACATCCAAAAAAATATAGTATAAGTATTTATTTAAATAATGAATCAGGATGTATCATGTGACCGTTAAAAATAAATATTAAAGACATATGAAATTATTAGAAGGAAAAACAGCCATTATAACAGGGGCCAGTAGAGGAATAGGTCGCGGAATTGCTCAAGTTTTCGCACAGCAAGGTGCTAATGTTGCTTTTACATACAGTTCGTCTGTTGAAGCAGCCAATGAATTAGAGAGTGAGTTAAACGCCATGGGTGTTAAAGCTAAAGGCTATAAAAGTAATGCTGCCGATTTTAATGAAGCGCAACAATTAGCCGATGACGTTGCTGCTGAGTTTGGGAGTATAGATATTTTAGTAAATAATGCAGGTATTACAAAAGACAATTTGCTTATGCGTATTACTGAAGCGGATTTTGATTCGGTTATTGAAGTTAATTTAAAATCTGTTTTCAATATGACCAAGGCTGTTCAAAGAACCATGCTAAAACAACGTAAAGGCTCAATTATTAATATGAGTTCTGTTGTTGGCGTAAAAGGTAATGCTGGACAGACGAATTATGCAGCTTCAAAAGCAGGAATCATAGGGTTTTCAAAATCTGTTGCCTTAGAGTTAGGCTCAAGAAATATAAGAAGTAATGTGATTGCGCCAGGTTTTATTGAGACAGAAATGACTGCTAAATTAGATGAAGAGGTTGTAAAAGGATGGCGCGCTGGAATCCCTCTTAAACGTGGGGGAACTCCTGAAGATGTTGCCAATGTTTGTGTGTTTTTAGCAAGTGATTTAAGCGCTTATG
Organism: Yeosuana sp.; assembly: GCF_057126245.1. NCBI lineage: Bacteria > Pseudomonadati > Bacteroidota > Flavobacteriia > Flavobacteriales > Flavobacteriaceae > Yeosuana > Yeosuana sp. The sequence goes on from NZ_DBNGMQ010000043.1 coordinate 18,194, forward strand.
TAACGGGGCAAACGTTGCATGTTGATGGAGGTATGCTTACTTAGTTTTTTCTTTAAATTGAAAGTTTATTGTAATCATCAATGTCTATAGAAACAAGTATATATATTATTATTTCAGGAATTATAGCGCTATTATTGGCGCTATTTCTCTATAATGGCAAGAATACTGCTGATAAAAGGTTGAAAATTGTCTTTATCTTTTTAAGGTTTCTAACTATTTTTTCAATCTTACTTCTTGTAATAAACCCAAAATTCAACCAAATTTCTTATTACAAAGAAAAACCTAGTTTAGTCGTTTCCATTGATAATTCATCTTCCATTAAACACTTAAATCAAGATAAAAACGCCTTAACTTTTATAGGAAGTATATTAGAGAATAATAAGTTAATTGAAAAGTTCAATATAGAAACCTATACCTTCGGTAATAATGTCGTTGCTTCAGACTCCATTAGTTTTTCTGATAACGAAACGAATCTCGATAATTTGTTTAAGCAATTATCACAGGTCTATAAAAATAATGTAGCACCGATGCTACTTGTTTCAGATGGCAATCAAACCATAGGTAATGATTATGAAAATATGGCATACACGTATAAGCAACCGGTGTATTCAATTATTTTAGGCGATACAACAGCTTATACAGATGTAAGCATTCAAACTCTTAATGTAAATAAATATGCATTTTTAAAAAATAAATTTCCAGTTGAATGCATTGTGGCTTATAATGGAAATAATAAGATTGATACGCGTTTTGAAGTGTATTATGGAAAATCACTAGTATATTCAGAACCTATACATTTTACAAAAGATTCAAATTCTAAAGTCCTAAATTTCACCTTAGAAGCTAATAAGGTTGGTGTATTTAGCTATAAGGCTCATATCAATCAAATTGATAGCGAGAAAAACAATGTCAATAATACTAAGTTTTTTGCTGTCGAAGTGATTGATCAAAAAACTAATGTTGCTATTGTTAGTGATATGATACATCCAGATATAGGCGCCTTTAAAAAGAGTATTGAAAGTAACGAACAACGAAAGGCTTCTATATTAAAACCAAATGAGGTTATAAAACAAATTGATGATTTTCAATTAATTATACTGTATCAGCCAAATAATACATTTAAGAATCTAATGGAAATAATCCCATTAAAAAATAAGAATTCGCTTTTCATTATTGGTTCTAAAACAGACTTACAATTTATGAATACTTCTGTGTCTTATTTTAAGAATGAAATAACGAATCAAACAGAAGATTATTTGCCTTATTTTAATTCAAATTATACGCCTTTTATTATTAATGACATTAATTTTGAAACATTTCCACCATTAAAATCAAATTTTGGTAATGTTTCATTTTCAATCCCTTTTGAAACCATCCTTTTTAAAAAACTTAGAAATATTACAACGGATGAACCATTGTTGGCAACGTTTGAAAACAATGGACGACGCGAAGGTTTACTATTAGGGGAGAACATTTGGCAATGGCGTGCTCAAAGTTTTTTAAACACGAATTCATTCAATAGTTTTGATGATTTTTTCAGTAAAATCATTCAATACTTATCGTCTAATAAGCGTAAAGAGCGCTTGAGTATTGATTATAATTCCTTTTATAACGGAGCTAACGGTGTTATCTTTAATGCCGAGTTTTTTGATAAAAATTATGAGTTTGATACCAGAGAAACATTGGTTATCGAGGTTAAAGACGTGGAGTCAGGGGAAGAAAAATCTTTTCCATTTATTCTTAAAAATAACAGCTATCAAGTAGATTTAAGTAGTCTGACACCTTCAGATTATACGTTTAAGGTGCACCCTAGCAATGAAAATATAACGAAAGCAGGAGCATTTAAAATTCTTGAATATAATGTTGAACAACAATTTTTAAATGCCAATGTAACAAAACTCCAGCAAATTGCTACTAATAGTTTAGGTAATAGTTATTTTATAGGAAATACTGAATCTTTGATAAGTGATTTAATAAATGACAATAGATACCAAACTATCCAAAAAGAACATAAAAATATCATACCTTTGATAGATTGGAAATATTTACTCTTTTTAATAGCTTTAAGCTTAGCTATAGAATGGTTTTTAAGAAAATATAACGGATTAATTTAAATAAAATAAAACATGGAAAAATTACCAAAAATAGGAATACCAATTATTATTGCTGCCATCATACTTATTATTGTATTGGCAAAATCTGCTGTAACCATAGATTCTGGTGAGGCAGGCGTATTGTTTAAGACCTTTGGAGATGGCGTTGTTACAGATAAACCACCTATGAGTGAAGGTTTTCATCTTGTAGCGCCTTGGAATAAGGTGTTTGTCTATGAAGTACGTCAACAAGAGCTTTTTGAAAAAATGAAAGTACTGTCATCTAACGGATTAGAAATTCAAATTGATGCTTCTGCATGGTATGAGCCCGTTTATAATGACTTAGGAAATTTACACCAATCTCTTGGTCAGAATTATTTACAACGTGTTATACAGCCGGCTATTCGTAGTGCTGCTCGTAGTGTTGTTGGTCGTTATACGCCAGAACAGCTTTATTCAAGCAAACGTGACGCCATTCAAGATGAGATATTTTTAGAAACTAAAATAATTCTTGAAAAACAATTTGTACAATTAAACGAAATTTTAGTTAGAGATGTTACGTTGCCTTCAACGATTAGGGAAGCTATAGAACGTAAATTAAAACAAGAACAAGAATCTTTAGAGTATGAATTTAGATTAGTTACTGCTGCTAAAGAAGCAGAAAAAGTAATTATTGAAGCTGAAGGAAAGGCTGAATCTAACCGTATTTTAAGCGCCTCGTTAACAGATAAAATTTTACAAGATAAAGGTATTGATGCCACTATGAAATTAGCTGAGTCACCAAATAGCAAAGTGATCGTTATTGGTTCTGGAGATAGTGGATTACCTATCATTTTAGGAAATCAATAAAGTTTACATCATATTTTCATAAAAAAGCAGAAACTTTAAGTTACTGCTTTTTTATTTAATGAACATTATTAAAACTGTTACATAGTTTGGGTTCATAATGTTTAATTAATGACGGAAATACTTATGATTACGTAAATTTTATTGCATATTCCTTAAAAATATTAAATTTATAAAAAATTCAAACCAAATATTTGGATACATTCGTTTAAATTTTAGATATTTGTGCGTATTAAATAAGTAATCATGAGTTTTATTCAATTTCATCACCATCATTTTCGAATTTGCCATCAAGCGAAGTGAAAATGTATTGAATAAATTCAACATATATTTTAAACCCGTTTGAGACAATCAAACGGGTTTTTTAATTCCAAATTAAGATTGTTTCAAACTCATAAAAACTAACAAATGAGTAAATTAAGAATTGCAGTACAAAAATCAGGTCGTTTACACGACGAATCTATGGAACTACTAAAAGATATAGGTATTTCTATTGATAACGGCATAGATCAATTAAAAGCATCAGCCAGAAATTTTCCTGTTGAAGTTTTCTATTTAAGAAATGGCGATATTCCTCAATACCTCAAAGATGGTGTTGTTGATGCTGCTATTATTGGTGAAAATGTACTTATAGAAAAAGGTAATGGTATTAACATCGTTGAAAAACTAGGGTTTTCTAAATGCAGAGTTTGTATTGCAGTGCCTAAAACAATGGACTATAAAGATAGTACTGATTTAGATGGAAAACGAATCGCAACATCATATCCTAATACCATTCAGAGTTATTTAGATAATAATGGGATTAAAGCCAATCTACACATTATTAATGGTTCTGTAGAAATAGCACCAAATATAGGGTTGGCTGATGCTATTTGCGATATTGTTTCTAGTGGAAGTACCCTGTTTAAAAATAATTTAAAAGAGGTTGAAATGATTCTAAAATCAGAAGCAGTATTAGCAGTTTCTCCTATTTTAGATGATGAAAAACAAGCTATTTTAGATACGATTCAATTTAGAATAAAATCAGTACTTAAAGGGCGAGATTCAAAATATGTATTGCTTAACGCGCCAAACGATAAGGTTAAGGCTATTATTAATGTGTTGCCAGGAATGAAAAGCCCTACAGTTTTGCCTTTAGCGGAAGAAGGTTGGAGTTCTGTTCATTCCGTTATTAGCAAAAATGAGTTTTGGGATGTTATTGACGAATTGAAAGCCAATGGCGCTCAAGGAATTCTAGTATGCCCAATTGAGAAAATGGTGTTATAAAAAAGTCTTATGCAAATAATTGATAATCCAGATAAAACCCAGTGGCAACAACTATTGCAACGGCCAACGCAAACCGTGGATGATATTGAAGCTACGGTGAATCAAATTTTTAATGAGGTTCGGCAGCAAGGTGATGAAGCTATAAATAAGTATACCATACAATTTGATGGAATAGATTTAAAATCGAATATGGTAACTGCTGAAGAAATTGAAATAGCTATTTCTAAAGTATCTGATAAACTTAAAAAAGCCATACACGTCGCGAAGCATAATATAGAAGTATTTCATAAGGCTCAAAAAACATCTAAAATTGAAGTAGAAACAACTAATGGTGTGCAATGTTGGCAGGAAAAAAGACCTATTGAAAAGGTTGGTTTGTATATTCCAGGTGGCACTGCACCCTTATTTTCAACCGTTTTAATGTTAGCGGTTCCTGCTCAAATAGCGGATTGTAAAGAGATTGTATTATGTTCGCCACCTAATAAAAAAGGTGAGTTAGCTCCTGAAATTTTATTTACTGCACAACTTTGTGGTGTAACTAAAATTATTAAAGCAGGAGGTATTCAAGCCATCGCTGGTTTAACATTTGGAACAGAAACGATTCCAAAAGTGTATAAAATTTTTGGTCCGGGCAATCAGTTTGTTACTGTAGCGAAGCAATTATCAACCAAATATGGTGTGGCTATTGATATGCCTGCGGGACCAAGTGAACTATTAGTGGTAGCCGACGCCTCTGCCAATGCAGCGTATGTCGCTTCCGATTTATTAAGTCAAGCCGAACACGGTACCGATAGTCAGGTTATTTTAGTATCGACATCTAAAACATTAATGCATAAAGTATCCAATGAAGTTGGAAAACAATTAGATGTGCTTCCGCGTAAAGCAATTGCAGAAAAAGCCATCGCAAATTCGAAACTGATCTATATTGAAAATGATACGTTAGCGCTGGAGTTGATTAATGAATACGGGCCAGAACACTTTATAATTTGTACAAAGAACAATGATTTTTATGTCAATGGAATCATAAATGCAGGGTCCGTATTTATTGGAGATTACACCCCAGAAAGCGCAGGTGATTATGCGTCTGGAACCAATCATACCTTGCCTACTAATGGATTTTCAAAGGCGTATTCTGGTGTTAATTTAGATAGTTTTCTAAAAAGTATGACTTTTCAAAAAATATCTAAAGAAGGCTTGCTTAATATAGGGAATACGATTGAGCTTATGGCGGAAGCTGAAGGCTTACAAGCGCATAAAAATGCCGTTTCAATTAGGTTAAAAGATTTGAAATTATGAACATTCAAAACTTAATACGCCCCAGTATCAAGGCTTTAAAACCGTATTCATCGGCAAGAGATGAGTTTCAGGGTGTTCCTGCAGATATGGTATTTTTAGACGCGAATGAAAATCCGTTTGAAAATGGTGTGAATCGGTATCCCGATCCGAATCAAAACAAGTTGAAAGCGCTTTTATCTGAAATTAAACAGGTACCAACTAAAAACATCCTTTTGGGAAATGGTAGCGATGAAGTTTTAGATCTGATTTTCAGAATGTTCTGTGAACCTAATAAAGACAATGTCATTATTTTGCCTCCAACCTATGGCATGTATGAGGTTTTGGCTAATTTAAATGCGATTGAAACGATTAAAGTTCCCTTATCTGATAAGTTTGAACCTAAGGTTGAAGATATTTTAAATACTGCCAACTCCCATAGTAAACTCTTGTTTTTGTGTTCCCCAAACAATCCGACTGGAAATAGCTTTAGGTCTGATGCTGTCGAACGTTTAATAAAAGAATTCAATGGTATTGTAGTGATTGATGAAGCCTATATTGATTTTTCAAAAGAGCAAAGTTGGTTAAGTAGACTGGAAGCGTTTCCAAATTTAATTGTGACTCAAACACTCTCAAAAGCATATGGAATGGCGGGGATTCGTTTAGGACTTTGTTATGCCTCAACCGAAATCATTTCTGTATTAAATGCTATCAAACCACCTTACAATGTTAATGAATTAACGCAACAAAAAGCGATTGAAAATTTGAGTCAACCTAATATAGCTAAAAATCAGATTGCTGATATTCTAAAAGAGCGCGAGGTTTTAATAAATGAATTAAAAGCCATAAGTTTTGTTTCAAAAATATATCACTCTGATGCTAATTTTGTTTTAATAAAAGTTGATAATGCCAATAAGCGTTATGAACAACTTATAAGGAATGGCATCGTTGTTAGGAACAGAACCACCCAGTTTGGTTGTGAAAACTGTTTGAGAATTACTGTTGGAACCGTTTTTGAAAATAAAGGATTAATTAAAGTATTGTATCAACTTCAAAGTGAGTAACGTATGAAAAAAGTATTATTTATAGATCGTGATGGTACCATTATAAGAGAACCTGCTGACGAACAGATAGATTCCTTTGAAAAGTTGCAATTTTATCCAAAAGTTTTTCAATACTTAAGTAGGATTGTAAAAGAATTAGATTATGAATTAGTTATGGTTACTAATCAAGATGGTTTAGGAACAAATGTATATCCTGAAAACATCTTTTGGCCCGTTCATAATTTTATCATAAAAACCTTTGAAGATGAGGGTATCGTTTTTAAAGAACAATGTATTGACAGAACTTTTGCTAAAGACAATGCACCTACAAGAAAGCCAAATACGGGGTTATTAACAAAGTATTTTTCCGATGATTATGATTTAGAAAACTCATTTGTAATAGGGGATAGGTTAACAGATATTGAATTAGCTAAAAATTTAGGTGCTAAAGGCATTTTTATAAATGACGAAACACATTTAGGAGTTGATGAAATTACGGTTAAACGAGAAGAATTAAGTGATTATATTGCTTTAGAAACCAATGATTGGGGAAAAATTTATGCTTTTTTGAAAGCTGATGATAGAAGCGGTGGACTGATACGAAATACCAATGAAACAAAAATTGCGATTCAGTTGAATCTTGACGGCACTGGAAAAAGCAAAATTAATACGGGCATCGCATTTTTTGACCATATGTTAGATCAGATTGCACGCCACGGACAGCTAGATTTAAAAATACAAGTGGATGGCGATTTAGAAGTCGACGAACACCATACTATTGAAGATACAGCTATTGCTTTAGGTGAATTATTTAATAAAGTTTTAGGGAATAAGTTGGGAATAGAACGTTACGGGTTTTGTTTACCTATGGATGATTGTTATGCGCAAGCTGCTATCGATTTTGGTGGACGAAACTGGTTGGTTTGGGAAGCCGATTTTAAACGCGAAATGGTTGGGAAAATGCCTGCTGAGATGTTTTATCATTTCTTTAAATCATTTACTGATGGTGCCAAATGCAACTTAAACATAAAAGCAGAAGGAACAAACGAGCATCATAAAATTGAAGCTATTTTTAAAGCCTTCGCAAAAGCTATTAAAATGGCCGTAAAGCGCGATATTGATAAAATGATTTTGCCATCAACAAAAGGAATGTTATAAATGAGATTTTAGCACGTTGTGGTTAGTTGTTAGCTAAAAGTAAAAATATATGAAGTTAGTCATCATAAATTACGGAGCAGGAAACATTAAAAGTATTCAGTTTGCTTTTAATCGTATGGGCATTGATGCGATATTATCAAATGATGTAGATGAGATTCTTGCAGCGGATAAAATTATATTTCCAGGTGTAGGTGAAGCGAGTAGTGCCATGAAAATGCTTGAGAAAATTGAGTTAGATACCCTAATTCCAAAGTTAAAACAACCTGTTTTAGGTATATGTTTAGGGATGCAACTCATGTGCAACGCTACAGAAGAAGGAAATACCAGGGGCTTAGGAATTTTTGATACGGAAGTAAAACGGTTTTCAAATAATGTAAAAGTACCACAAATGGGGTGGAATGTCATAAAAAACCTAAAGTCTGATTTGTTTTCCGGGATTAAAGAAAATGAATATATGTATTTAGTGCATAGTTATTATGCTGAACATTGTGAACAAACCATTGCTGCAACGGATTATGGACTTAATTATGCCTCAGCCTTACAGCATAATAATTTTTATGGGGTTCAATTTCATCCAGAAAAGAGTAGCTTAGCAGGAGCAAAAATATTGGAAAACTTCTTAAAGTTAAAAGTAAAAAATTAAATATTAAAAGTTTTTGAAAAAAGAGTCATTAGCTATAACAGTAGCACTTAGATAAACTACCAAACGAAATAGTCAAAACTTATAACTTTTAATATCAAATATTTAATATTGTAATGAGAATTATACCAGCCATAGATATTATAGACGGAAAATGTGTCCGCCTAACAAAAGGCGATTATGAAACAAAAAAGGTTTATAATGAAAATCCGCTTGAAGTCGCTAAAGCCTTTGAAGCCTCGGGAATTGAATATTTACATTTGGTTGATCTAGATGGCGCCAAGGCTAAACATATCGTTAATTACAAGGTTTTAGAACAAATTGCATCAAAAACAAGTCTTAAAATTGATTTTGGAGGTGGATTAAAGGCTAATGAAGATTTGCATATAGCTTTTAATTCTGGCGCTAAACAAATTACTGGTGGAAGTATTGCCGTTAAAGATCCTAAAACATTTGAAGGATGGATTTCAAAATACGGTTCTGCTAAAATTATTTTAGGAGCTGATAGTGACAACGGAAAAGTCTCCATAAGTGGTTGGATGGAACAGAGCAAAGAAGATGTTATTCCGTTTATTAAAGCCTATCAAAGAAAAAGTATCCAATATGTGATTTGTACAGATATCTCAAAAGATGGTATGTTAGAAGGGCCTTCCGTTGAATTATACAAGGAAATTATTGCTGAATGTTCTAATAGTAGTAGTGGGCAATCTATTAAATTAATTGCTTCTGGTGGTATTTCGTCTATAGAAGAAATTCCAATCCTTAGAGACATGGGATGTGAAGGTGTTATAATAGGAAAAGCTATCTATGAAAACCATATAAGTTTAAAACAACTTGAAAAATATGTTTAATACGTGTCATTACAAGGAGTGAAACGACGTGGTAATCTTTCTGATTAATAAGATTACCACGACCTAAGTGTCTCCTAATGACGTTTTAATAAAAAAAATGTTAACAAAACGAATTATACCTTGTTTAGATATTAAAAACGGTCGTACTGTAAAAGGTGTCAATTTTATTGATTTGCGTGATGCTGGCGATCCTGTAGAATTAGCAAAACAATATGCTGATATGGGTGCTGATGAATTAGTGTTTTTAGATATTTCTGCAACACTAGAAGGTCGCGCGACAACTTTAGACATGGTATTACATGTGGCCGAACAAGTTAATATTCCATTCACGGTTGGTGGCGGCATTTCATCGATTGAACATGTGGATGCCTTGTTGCAATGTGGTGCTGATAAAGTGTCTATTAATTCTTCAGCAGTAAAGCGTCCGGATTTAGTTAATGAATTGGCTGATAAATTTGGAAGTCAGTGTGTTGTTGTAGCGATTGATGCCAAGGAAAAAAACGGACAATGGAAAGTGCATTTAGCAGGTGGAAGTATTCCGACTGATATTGATTTATTTGAATGGGCAAAAGAAGTTGAACAACGTGGTGCAGGTGAAATTTTATTTACTTCGATGAATCATGATGGTACAAAAAATGGATTTGCAAATCAAGCATTGGCCAAATTATCCTCAGAATTAAATATTCCTATTATTGCTTCTGGTGGTGCTGGTAATGTTCAGCATTTTATAGATACGTTTAAAGACGGAAAATCTGATGCAGCCTTAGCAGCCAGTGTTTTTCACTTTGGTGAAATTCCGATTCCAGACTTAAAAAAAGAATTAAAAAAGAATAATATAGAGGTACGACTTTAGTATTCATTACGAGGAGGAACAACAAAGTAATCTAAAACATAAACAGATTGCCACATCACTAAAAAGTGATTCGCAATGACAAATATATATTATGAACATTACATACAATAAAGACGGATTGGTTCCAGCGATAATACAAGATGCTACAACAAAAAATGTTTTGATGCTGGGCTATATGAATAAAGAAGCCTACCAAAAAACGTTAAAAACAAAACAAGTCACTTTTTTTAGTAGAAGCAAGCAAAGGTTATGGACGAAAGGTGAAGAAAGTGGTAACTATTTAAACTTCGTTGATATTAAAAACGATTGTGATAACGATACGCTTTTAATTCAGGTGCATCCAGTTGGGCCAACCTGTCACAAAGGAACAGATACCTGTTGGGGAAAGGAAAATAAATCTAATTACGGATTCTTTTCAACCTTAGAAGATGTAATAGCTGAACGTGTTGCGAATAAAGACACCAATAAGTCTTATGTGGCTAGTTTATTTGCAAAAGGTATTAACAAAGTAGCTCAAAAAGTAGGTGAAGAGGCAGTTGAAACGGTGATTGAAGCCATGGATAACAATGATGAGTTATTTATTTATGAGTCGGCAGATTTGTTATTTCATTACTTAATGCTATTACAAGCTAAAGGCTTTACTTTAAAAGATATTGAAGAAGAATTAAAAGGAAGACATAAATAAATTTAAACAAAAGGGCTTTGGTCCATCGTTTTTTTAAGAATAATAATAAACAACCCATTGCACCTCCCTAAACAGCAATGGCGAAAGCTGCTGTAGCCCAGCAGGAATATCTGTATAAATGGCTTGTTCTGCTTCTGGTAACGCTTTTAAAACATCATCGGACATATATGCCTGACCTTAAATAAGCCATCGCGCCTATACATTTTCAAATAAATGCAACAATACTTATAATCCAAAACCAAACAGGTGGCTTATTTGATACATTTTCAGTCATAATAAATAGTTTTAGTTAGTTAATAGAATACAATTTATAAAATTTTTGTCATACTTAATAAAATGGCTTACTTTCAAAATCTTTAAAAATTATAATAAAACGCTTTGAAGAAATACTTTTACCTTGTAACCGTTCAGTTTTTGGGATACCGATTTCATGGTTGGCAAAAACAGCCTCATTTAAAAACGGTTCATTTAATGATTGATAGAACCTTAAAATTTATTCTTGAAGACAAGCCTTTTAAAACTCTTGGCTCTGGAAGAACGGATGCGATGGTGTCGGCTCAAGAAGCGGCGTTTGAATTGTTTATGAAACACCCGATTGAAGATTTAGATTCCTTTTTAGAATTATTTAACTATAATCTTCCGCAAGATATCAGAGCTTTAAAAATTAGGGAAGTAGATTCTGAATTTAATATCATTCAAAATTCTAAAATTAAGGAATATTTGTATTTGTTTACACAAGGCAGTAAAAATCATCCGTTTTGTGCGCCCATAATGACCTCTATTTTAGAACCTCTTGATATTGAATTAATGATGTTAGGAGCAAAATGTTTTGAGGGCACTCATTATTTTAAAACCTATTGTTATAGAGCAACCAATGAAGGTATTTATGACAGAACTATTGAAACCTGCGAACTCTTTGAAAATACTATGTTTACGGCTAATTTTTTTCCTAACAAAAGCTATATTTTGAAAGTAAGAGGAAAAGGGTTTATGCGAAACCAAATTCGACTTATGATGGGCGCTTTAATAAAATTAGGAAGAGGTGATATTACCCTGGAATATATTAAAGAAAGCTTAAAACCCGAGAGTAAAGAGGTGATGGATTATATAGCGCCTGCTTCAGGATTAATTCTTAATAAAATAGAATTTATTTAGTTTAGCAACGCAATATCTCAGCCTATGTTTTTATTAGTAAATGCTAAATAATAAAGACATGTTAATTGTACAATACTTAATAAAAAACATGTAACAGACAATATAGAGTTTAGGGTCATCTTTGTATATGATATTTAGTCTAAAACTGAAGGGTCTAAATACCACTTTATAAATTTAACTTAAAAACAAATACATGAAAAATTTAATAGTATTGATTGCAATAATGCTTTCCGGAAATTTCTTTGCTCAAGAATCACCAAAGGAAGTAAAAAAAGAAACCGAAGTAAAAACCATTAAAACAAAAGACGCAGAGAAAACTACCGAAAAGAAGGTGAAAGTTATTACTCTAGAAACAGCATCTGTTGAATTAGATAAAAAAGATAAGGATAAGACAAATCAAAATCGTGTTGAATCAACAACGAAAGTTGAAAAAACAGTTATTATTGATAATGATGACGATGACAATTATGATGTTTTAACCCAAGAAACTTATTATATTTTAGGTGATGAAACATATATGTTTACTCCTAATGAAAAAGGTTTTGATATTGCTTTTGAAAAAAATAAAAATAAAAATAAAAATAAAGATAATGACCATTTGATTAAAGTTGGAAAGGCTTGGGCAACAAATACTGATGGATATTACATTTTAAACGGAAACATGCATTCTGGTTTTGGTTATTTTGATTCTAAGGGAAATTTTTCTGTGGAATACTATAATAAAAATACAAATCAAGTTGAAGTTAAATCGTATATGAAAAATTAACGTTTGAAAAAATGTTAACTAATAATAAAAGTCCCGAATGAATCGGGACTTTTTGTATTTTCGAAAAAAATAAAGGATTATATCAATGAATACACCTTTTTCAGCATCTGTGCTTGACTTCTTGAGAAAACTAGAGAAAAATAATAATCGCGATTGGTTTAACGCCCATAAGAAAGAATTTAAATCTATTGAAGCCGATGTTAAACAGGTTTATTCACAATTATTTAATCTCATTAAAGTGCATGATGATGTTGATGCATTTAAGATATTTAGAATTTACCGTGATGTTCGTTTTTCAAAAAACAAACAACCCTATAAAACCCATTTTGGCGGGTCGTTTAACAGAGTCAAGCCAAATTTAAGAGGTGGTTATTATGTACACATACAACCTCATAATGAAAGTTTTATTGCTGCTGGTTTTTGGGATCCAAATAAAGAGGATTTGCTTAGAATTAGAAAAGAATTTGAAATGGATGATCAAGAAATACGAGATATTATTAACGACAAAACATTTAAAAGCACCTGGGGAGAATTAACTGGTGATGAATTAATTACAGCTCCTAAAGGCTTTGATAGGGAGCATAAAGCCATTGATTTAATAAGAAAGAAACAGTATGTTTTTATTAAGAAATTTTCGGATAAAGAGGTGCTTGAATCTAATTTTATAACTCAAGTAAATGAGGCATTTAAAGCAATTAGGCCATACTTTAATTATATGAGTGATGTGCTTACGACCGATTTAAACGGTGTTTCTATAATTTAAACTATACCGCTTTTAAAAATTCTGGTCTTTCAATAAGCTGAATATTGCTAATTAATCTATCCTTTACTATTTGCATCATTCGTTTGTTTAAAGCGGAAGAATTTTGAATATATAATTTATATTCGTCAACAGTAAAAAGCCCTATGACAATCCCTTTTAGTGAATTACGAAATTTTATATCCCTTTGAATCGCATTCTCTATATAACTAATCCGCTTTTCGATACTTAAATCATAAAAAGAACCTTTATGTTTATTAGCATAGTTTTTAAAAACTTCAATAAATAAGTCGTTTTGTAACTTAACAATAGGTCTAATAACTAAATTTTGAAATCGTTCATCACTACTCATAGTATCATTAATTGTAGCTGATGAAATCTCGGGACGAATACTTTCAAGGTTAATTTGTCTTGTGTTCATGACATTAGAATTTAAATAAAAATATAGATTAATAAAACGCTTTATATTGATTGGTTTTATAGTTTTTAACTAGGTTATCAACAATCACATTTTTTTATCATAATCTATATGTTATATTTACTATAAGTAGAAAGTAAATATT
>NZ_DBNGMQ010000044.1:0-10664 GCF_057126245.1 Yeosuana sp.
CAGAGATGAAATGATTATCACTTCGAAAGCTGGCTGGGGTATGTGGCCTGGACCTTACGGTGATTTTGGTTCACGTAAATATTTAATTTCCAGTTGCGACCAGAGTTTAAAGCGCATGGGATTAGAATATATCGATATTTTTTACAGCCACAGACCAGACCCAAATACACCTGTTGAAGAAACCATGATGGCTTTAGACCAAATTGTAAGATCTGGTAAAGCCTTATATGCGGGGATTTCATCCTACAGTCCAGAAGAATCAAAAAAAGCATTCGAAATTTTAAAAGCATTGGGAACACCTTGTTTAGTACATCAGCCTTCTTATAGTATGTTTAATCGTTGGGTAGAAGATGGCTTATTAGATGTATTGGAAGACTATGGCGTTGGTTCTGTTGTTTTTAGTCCGTTATTTCAAGGCCTATTAACCGATAAGTATTTATACGGCATTCCAGATGGTTCAAGAGCTTCAAAACCAGATAGTTTTTTACAAACATCCGATATTAATGAGAAAAACATTGGAAAGGTTAAAGCCTTAAATGAAATCGCTAAAAAACGCAGTCAAAAAATGTCTCAACTAGCACTAGCATGGGTTTTAAGAGATAAGCGCGTCACTTCTGTTATTATTGGAGCTAGTAAAGTATCACATATAACGGACGCTGTTGGTATTCAAAAAAATCTTGAGTTTTCATCAGAAGAATTGCAATCCATTGAAAGTATTTTAAATAGATAATCCATGAAGTTTGAAGATGTGAAATAAATTCTGTCTATTGACGTCTTTTTCTTCGTATGGTCATAACTTTAGAGTGATGAGGGCATAAATTTTAGACTATCTAACTAAACTAAAATGTCCTCTAAATGTTCTGACATTACCTGAAGTCTCAATTAATTTTGCAACAAACCAATAATCTGAAGTGGCCAATTGCTGACCATTAAAAGTGCCATCCCAAGACCCACTTTTGGCATTTAATTGTTTTATAAGCTTTCCATATCTATCGAAAACACTCACAAGAGATGAATTAGCAAAATCATCACCCAACCCTCGTACATGCCAGGTATCATTGTTACCATCGCCATTAGGTGTAAAATATTTTGGAAACCCAAGAATGAATACTTCTAAACTCGCTGTACCGCATTTATTTTTGTCTTTTACATAAACCGTATGAGAACCTGCACCTACTCTATCAAAAAATAGTTGATCTTGGTACGGTCCGTTAATATCATCTAAAGAAAATTCATAATCTCCAATACCGAGATTATTGTTATCATTATTAATGGTGATGCTATTGTTATTAGATAGTTCTACGATGGTAATATCCTCTTCATCTATAGTCGCAATCGCAGATTCTACCACTTCAAAAGACACGGGAAACGATTCACACCCAAAGCTTGACGTTGCAATAACTGTATAAATACCACCCGAAAGCACTGTGGCACTTGGTGCTGTACTCACTAAGGTTCCGCTTTCATCTTTCCATTCATAAGAATAAGTTCCAGTTGAATTAAAAGTAAACAAGGTAATTGGGTTATTATCTAAACAGTAAATCTCTGTTTGATCAACTTCAAATTCAGGTCTCGGATTTACAGTTAATAATAAATGTGGGCCAAGGCCAAAGCATTCTCCGTTATCGTCACTTTCGACGCGCACGTAAAGCAATTGAGAAAACGGAGTTTCATTTATAAAATTACTGACAGATGTTATTTCATCCTGTTCTAATTGAGCATCATTTAAATTTCTATAATAACTAACACTTAAATTTTGTCCGCTCGGAAACTCAGCCATAAATCCAGCTGTGGCTTGATCCAGGTCAAAAACATGAAAACTATCAATAATTGTATCATCATCACAAGCTTCTAACTCTTGTAAATAACCATTTGTAAAAGCTGTTGTAGACACTTCAAGATTTACTGTAGAAACTCTAAAGCAACCATTGCTACTTTCTACTCTTGCGTATAATGTATTAGCTGTTGTATTGTTAAATGATGCGGCGTCAACGGGTCCCGTGCTAGTATTGGCATCAGATAATGATATATGATATGATATATTGAGTCCTGAAGAATTATTATTTGTAATCACATCATTAGCTTCATTTAAGTTATAATCTGTGAAGCCGTCTGAAACGCCATCTTCATCACAATTTTTAAAAACAATACTCGGTAGAATCACTGGTAATTCATTAACCTGAATTTGAAATGATGTATCTGTATAACAACTTGAATCTAAATTATTCGTAACTCTTACATAGATATTTTGTAAACCACCTATCGTACTAAGATATGATGTTGGATTGGGAATTATGGTTGCGTAAAGATTATCTGCAAAATAGGTAAACGTAAAATCTGAAGGAGAATCGCCGTTAAGTATGATTGATTCGTTAAGGGTTAAATCGAAAATATCGATCCCATTGGTATCATCGCCATCTGCATTGCTATCACATAATTCTAAAACAGGAATTTCTGAAGAATCAGGAGGGTTCACTACTTGATATACTGTTATATTTACTGCCAGTAGCAATGGACTTTCGCAAGTATTTACGGTTTGCGTGGCATAATAGGTACCCGAAAACAAAATTTCACTTGGGTCGAAAGGTGTTGTTATAGTATTATTTGAATACCACAATATATTGCTGCCTGATATAGCTATATCATTAAAAGTAGCATATTCATTTTCACAAAATGTCTGGTTAATGTTGATTGTGGTAGGTGGTGGTGTATTTTGAACTGTAGCAGTCACAGCTGTTCTTGTTCCCGTTGTACATCCGTTTAGTGTAGCATCAACATAATAGGTTGTTGTTGCACTTAAAACTGGTGTTAAAAATGAATTTCCTGTAAAAACTAAATTTCCCCCAGCAGCACTGTCATACCAATTTACATTACCTTGAGAAGACGTTGCTGTTAGCGTTCCTGAACCATTATCGCAAACAAGATCATTACTTGTTGCCGTTATCGTCGGAATTGGATTAATTACAGCCGTTACAGGTGTTCTGATACCTTCTAAACAATCATTTAAAGATGCTAGTGCGTAATAAATCGTGGTCGTCGTTATATTAGGGGTTACAAAATTTAATCCACTACCTACTATATTTCCGCCTGTTGGTGCATCAAACCAACTTACTGTACCATCTAAAGGAGTTGCCTGTAAGGTAACTGATCCACTACCGCACCGTGCTCCATTCGTGTAATCGTCTATAATATTAACAGTCATACTGGTACTTCCAGAAATATTCAAAATGGGCTCTAACGGAAAACCTCCATATTCAACAATATATCCCTTGGGTTGATAATTTCCACTTGTATCACCGGTATTTGTTAAATCATTCCATTTTCCGGGTAATCCAACATTAAAGGTTACATGTGCATAATCTTCGTTTGCTCCAAGATATTGATTTGGTTCACCTGTATTCCAATTGGCGTAATTTGGCGAATTTCCATTAGCTAGTCCGTACCAAAAAATCAAACCATTTTCCGCAGGTGGTCCAGTTACCCATTTCCAAGTACCTTCTATTTCAGCATCACTTCCTCCAATCCATCCCGCTCCTGCAGCTTGCTCTCCTGCTAATTGGGCTTCTTCTGGGTAAAGTAATGTGGCTAAATACCCTTGTAATCCATAATAGGTTCTGGCCTCGGCAGCTACTTTGGCATCTGTCCATGTAATTCCCACAGCAGAAACATATTCATAATAGTGTCCAGTTCTTGGTAGATAATTAGCATCACCAATAGTAAACGAAAAGGTTTTATTTAATGGATTGATGTTGGTGCTTTGAAACACCACATCTTTTACAGCAGCAATTAAGTCAATATAAGTTGCTTGAGCGCCTCCAATTCCTTCTAATGCTAACTTTCCCTCTAAGGCATTCCAGGTATTTGTAATATTCGGATGTGTTCCGTTTAAAATAAGTTGATCAGCGCCATTTTCATAACCAGTAGAAATTTGAATATAAAGCGCATCTATTACTGAATCATCCGGATCTATAATATTAAAATCCGTTACGATATTCATTTGACTTAACGGACAATAAACTTGATTACCAGTTGCAATAATTTCTGGAGGATCATTTTTAGCACTCACTAGATTAACCACAAAAAAACAACTTGCTATTAGTAAGAAAATAAAAATTTTATTCTGTAACATTAAACTTAAAACAATTTATTTTTTAATACCAAAAATTAATAATTATGTAAATATAATGAATGAAATTTCAAATAAAGTAAACCTTTTGCCTTCTTTAGGGGCCCTTATCTACATAATAATAGATATGCCAAAAGAAGACATTGATTTTATAATAAACGTAACAACCAATAGAGAAATACCTTTTACTAATCTTTGTGTTTTTTAGCTTATTTTACCGCATTATGGTTGATTATTTTTTTTTGTTTATATTACTGAAGATGTTAAATATTTAATATCAGTTAATTCTCCTCTCAAAATTAATGTAACAAAAAGAAAAACGTAAGTATGAAAATGAAATTAAAAGAGTTAAGAGAAAAAAAATACGTGTTTATATGGTTGTTATTTTTAACACTTGCAAGTTGCAATCAGAAAAATGAAAATAAGGAAACAACTGTTAATAATAAGACTATTCATTGGGATTTAGCAGATATCAAAAAATCTGGAAAACTAAGAGCCCTAACAATTTATAGTGGTACGACCTATTTTTTATATAAAGGTCGCCCTATGGGTTATGAATTTGAATTGTTAGAACGATTGGCAAAACACTTAGGTGTCTCTCTTGAAGTAATTGTAGTAAAAAATGTGGATGAATTATTTCAAAAACTCAATAATGGCGAAGGCGATATATTGGCTCATGGTTTAACCATCACCTCTAATAGAAAAGAAGAAGTTTCATTCACAGATTATTTATACCTAACAAAACAAGTCCTCGTCCAGAAAAAGCCAGACAATTGGCGAACCATGCACTGGCATAAATTGGAGAATGCCTTGATAGACGATGCTATCGAACTTATTAAAGATACAGTTTCAATTCGTGGAAAATCGGCATATAAAGAACGGATATCCAATCTGTCGGAAGAACTTGGTGGTAATATTTATATAGAAGAACTTCCAGGTGAAATGGCTACTGAAGAAATAATTAAAAAGGTGGTTGAAGGAGAAATAAAATATACCATTGCCGATTATAATATAGCCAGTATTATGGCATCCTATTATCCCATTTTAGACATTGATGTACCTGTAAGTTTTTCACAAAGAATAGGTTGGGCAACCCGTCATAAATCACCAAACTTATTACTAGCCACCAACACATGGTTACATAAAATAAAAAAGAACGTAGATTATAATGTTATATATAACAAGTATTTTAAGAATAAAAAAAACTTTAGAAGACGAGTAAAAAGCGATTTTTACAGTTTAAATAATCAAGAAATAAGTCCTTACGACGATTTGATTAAAAAACACTCGAAAAAACTTAATTGGGATTGGAGATTAGTAACCTCCTTAGTTTATCAAGAATCAAGATTTGATCCAAAAAACAGTTCATGGGCGAGTGCTGAAGGTTTAATGCAACTCATGCCAAAGACAGCAGAAGAACTTGGGGTTACTAATAGGAAAGACCCTGAACAAAGTATTAGAGGTGGAACTAAATACCTAAACCAATTATATAAAAATTTCGAAAATATTACAGACTCCATTCAGCGTATAAAATTTACAATGGCTTCCTATAATTGTGGCTTATATCATGTAAAAGATGCTCAAAACTTAGCTAAAAAAAGAGGACTAAATGAGAAAATTTGGGACGATAATGTTGAAGATATGATTTTAGATTTAAGCATTGAAAAAAATTATTTGGACCCTGTTGTCAAATATGGTTATGTACGAGGTATAGAACCATATAATTATGTGCTACAAATTTTTGAACGTTATCAGCATTACACTCAGTTTATTGATGTTTAATCGCTCCATGTATTTAAAGTAACGGTTAAAATCTTCTTTAAGACATGCATCAGCATCTCATCTAAAACAAGTTAAATGAAAATTTGTTACCAGAATCCATTGGAAATTGATTGGAAACCATGTGTCAATGATTTGTTTCAAATAAATGGTATTTTGTTTTTTTTCTGATATAAACGCGATGATTTTATCTTTTTCATGCATATTGGTTATTAAAAACAAAACGACCATCAAAATATATGATGGCCGTTACATTCCCTTTTCATAGCATTTTAACGCAAGTTATGTTAAGACTAATTCTTTAATTTCATTCTTTATAATGTTAGCACTTGCGATTTTATTTGAGGTAGATATCCATTGGATTGATTTTTTATAACGAAAGATTTCATTGTTGTGCGTTGGGTCCATCACCATTAAATAAATCCATTCATTATCGAGCAGCATCTTCAGATTTGAGTTTCTCAAAAGGATTTCTGATACGCGAGTAATGGGTGCTTGAATCATAACAGTCAGTCGCAACGGTTTATGATACATAGCGTCATCCGATCGAAACAAGGATTGCAGTGGCAGTCCCATCTTTAGATCACCTCCATTCCCCTGAACAACTCCAAATTTACCTGTAATGTTATGGGTGATTTTAGACCCACCACCATACGTGTTGTTATCAACTGTTGAAAAATAGTAGTGGTTATTAATCCATTGTGTCACGACCATTGGACCTTGCATAATACCTTCCAAGGCTTTGCCTTTGGTATCTAATTCCCAGTCATAAGAGTGAAGAAAGCAACTACTATCAAGATTGGTGTTTTTTGTCAAGTTTCTAGGTCCCACAATAAAGCCTGCATTTTTTGCAAGGCCCCATTCTGGTCTTGTTTCTCCCCAATTATTAGCTTTTTGTTGCGCTGAGGAAATGCTGTTCCCTTTTACGCCAAGTCTATCTTGAGTTGCTGTTTGCCGTGCTTTTAATAAATTTGTTTTCAAGTTTTCAACAAGTTGCTTGTGTGAATCAGGAACTTCAGAATCAAACAGGACGATATCATCGGTGGTCGTATTATGTTCTGCACCTATAAAAACTGTATTATCAGGAATCATCACACCGTGAATTTCCGCCAAAGCTTGTCTCACTTCTAATATGTTAGCTAGTTTTGCAAGCATCCGCGCATTATGTCGTCCCGGACTTGCAGCACAGGCACCACAATCTAAACTCGAACTAAAGGGGTTGTTTGCAGAGTGACTTCCATGACCTACAAAAAGGACTAAAGGTGCAAACTGTTTCCAACCCATAAGGTCAAAAGCTGATTTCACAATCCCTACTTTTTCATCCAATGGAATTCCGATCGGGACAACCTCTTCATTTATCGCCTTGTTGATATCAGGTTGACAAATCGTTTCCATTTTGGAAGTATTTTTCTCGTTCATTTTATACATCTTTCCAGGCATCATGGTTCTAAAAATTAATGACAAACCATAATAAAAACCTGACCCTTCCACATATCCAAACGCAGATGGTAACATATTTTTCATCCGTTTAAGAAAGTACCTACCAAATTTTAACACACTATTGTTCTTTTTGTATGCCACAAAGTTTTCTTCTTTGTTGTCTTGCGCTGTTTCTGAAACTGTATAGGCCGAAGACACAATTGGCGGGCAGGATTTACGTGTAATCCCATCGTTAATATTGTTATAATCCATGGCGATACCGAAAAATCCAGCATAGCCATAGGTTTCATAATTCCCCTTTGACTCCACATGTCTTCGGATGAGCTCTGACCTTGTGTCGATACAAAATACCATTTGCGCATCAGGCACTTCATTTTTATCAGATGATTTGGTTGTAATGGATTCCTTTTCCAAGGTATTAACCAATTGGTTTTGCCAGCTTTCCTCCCACGCCTTTAACCAAATGTATTGAAGCTTTGAAACAAGACTATTTGAAGTTTCTTCATTGTTTTCTGGAAGTATAGACACATTCAATTTTTTTGCTGTCCAAAGACGTGCTGCCAAATAATCCATCAAGCTTATTGGAAAGTCTTGCGCCCAATCCGAATTAGAGGCTTCTCGATGGTTTATATATCCCGTCCATCCTGGAAGTGCTGCCAGATGATACGTAAAGATATTTATATACTCCTTTTCAGAATGATTTGTCAAGATTTGCTCTAAGGCTTTCTCACTCGTTTTTGGAATATCCTTGAGACGTGTCATTCCCAATTCAGAATCGTATATTACTAAATATCTCCATGCCGTATAAAACCCTTCGCTCTTAAATGGCATATCCCATTCAGCTAGACCTTCATCCATAAAAGCGGCGAGCCATTTCGCCATGATACGATCGACATCATTGTTAACGTTTAATTCTTCTGAGCGTTTTTGTAATTCTATCTGTTGTAAATAGTATTCGGGTGACTCAGACAATCCGTTTTCTTGCAAAAGGTCAACTAATACAACTCTATCAATATCTCCATTTTCCCAAGCCTGGCGATACAATTTAGGCTCTGGAAAAGCATTGGCATTTAAATGCTTTTCAGCTGAACTTACAGCTTCTTTAAAAGATGACGTTTCGTAACCCGACAATGGGTTAGAAGCCACAAAAGTGTACAATGGCCAAGTTTTTCCAATAACCTTTGATGCTTCATCAATACTGTTTAAAATAGCGTGGTTCATATAAATTTTGATTTATACATTAAAACTGATTTTTTATACGGTTGAGATATATTCATTAATTTAACATAGAGCCAAGGGATTTTTTGGTAAACACCTAATTTCATGACGAAAAAGCCAATAAGGAATATGATTCCAAATATGATTTGCACCCAAGATAAAGACAATGGTTGAGCAATCATTGGCATATCCGACATTAGAATAGTAACACCATTATACATCAGAGCATAAATGCCTATCCCAGCGACGAAAAGCAAAATTGGCACAATCATTTTTTGCAGCACAGAGAGGCTTTGCTCCTTAACAATATTATAAGTTGCCTGTCCTACGGTAATTGCTACTATAAGGGTTAGAAATACACCACTATCCATCGCCATTCCTTTTCCCGTCCATAACGCAAAGAGAACAGCTCCTAAACCTCCAAAAAGCAAAACCACAATGGCTTGAAACGGTTTAATTTTTAATTGCTGCTGGTGTTGCGGTTTCGTTTGTGCTATTTCCTCTCCTGAAGAAAGAAACAAATAGGCCTTATAAAATCCGTGAAGAATCAAATGAACTACGGCTGCATTAAAAAAGCCTAAACCACATTGCATAATCATAAAACCCATTTGAGCAATCGTAGAACATGCTAGTTTTTGTTTAACATTTACTTGAAGCAACTTCGTAAACTGTGCGATAATTGCCGCAAACCCTCCAATAATAAAAAGAATATTCAAAGTGTCTGAAGCAAACAACAAGGTCGCAAACATTGCCAATAAAATACCGGCACCATTCACAAAGCCAGCATGCATAAGCGCAGAGGCAGGTGTAGGTGCTGTCATAGCAGAAAGTAACCAACGATGAAATGGATAAATTGCTGATTGAACAATAGCTGCTGCAATAATACACAGTGCTGATATGACTGTAATATAAATTGGTAGTTCGTTAACAACTAATGACAATCCACTTACTGTAAACGCTCTACTATTAAAAGCTAGCAGTAGCAAACCGATACTCAAAAAAACTGTACCTGTCAAAAAGTATTTTTGTGTAAATTTCAAAGCTTCCCTGGCTTCACCCCAAGTTTTATCAATACCAATCAATTGAGACATAAAAATTCCCATAACTAACCAGCTTAAAAGTACAAGTAATACATGATTAGACATAACCAAAAGCATCACCGATAATGTAAAACCCAAACAGAGCATCATAAACCTGGAATGAAATCTAAATCCCTTGAGATAACTGCTTGCGTAACTGCTTACAATAGAGCTAAAAAAGGTAACCGTGGTCCAGATTAAAATGGTAAATCCATTAATGCGGAAGGCACTTCCCAAATACAACTCAGGCATATTGCTGAAGTTAATACTGAGATATAACAAATTACCGACAAATAAAAGCCATAAAAAGGACGTTACAAATTGAGAAACAGTAGAATTTTGCACGTCTTCATTATCGCCAATGACGATTTGTGAATTATTAATATCGAAATTATTTTCAAGAGTCATTTTTGAATTTTTAATAATTTTTATTTTGTAAGTATTAAAATTTTTTAAGTTTATCCGATTGTTTTATCCAATAATCTTAGCATAAAAGATAGACATGTTGTTACGTCAAATCTGTGTATTTCGTACTATCTGTTTTTGACCCAGTTTCATTACTCTCACCGCGCACTTTGGCGAAAATGACCAATCCCAAAATAAAGCTACATAGTACTAACTTATCCAAGAAAATATGATTATTCAAATAGGCCATCCCAATAAAGAACATTATGGCTATCATACCTAAAATTGGTAAAAATGTTGATTTTGAAAATTGCATGTTATGTTTGATTTTATTGAGGTTAGACATTATTTTGCAACACTGATATTGAGAACACCATTTATTTCTAAATTCTTACCAAGACCTCGGGAGTTATTAATGAATTCTCGTGCAATCACTTTTTCCTTTTCGAGCTCTACAATACGTCCATCGAGGTCGTCTGTTTTGCATTTGTGATCGCCTTCCCAAATTTGAAGTCTTTGGATTTTATGAAAATTAATTTTTTCATCAATCAAATTCATAATAATGTGAGATGCTTCAGAAGGTGTAAACTCCCCTTTAACCAATTGAATTTTCTGGG
>NZ_DBNGMQ010000045.1:0-6207 GCF_057126245.1 Yeosuana sp.
TCAACGCCTTATAGTGGCGCTCCACAGGAAGTGACAACAGTATCACTTATAGGAACTTTACAGGACGAATTGGGCTGTGCCTATGATTATGAAGATGACTGTGATAACTCAGCATTACTGTTTAATTTCAGTTCGGGTACATGGGAAGGAAGCTTTGTGCTTCCTGCAGGATGTTATTCCTACAGGGTGAAAGAGACAGTTGGCTGTAATAATGTAACCTTCTATGGAGAAAACGGAATTGAATCGGAAAATAGGATTCAATTATATGTGCCATCAGATGCTGAAATCACCTTCAGTTATGACCCACTGACCCATATCATCACTTCAACGCCTTATAGCGGTGCTGAGCTAGCAATAACAAAAGTATCACTTATAGGGACTTTACAGGACGAACTGGGATGTGCTTATGATTATGATTATGGATGTGACAATCCCGCTTTAACGAAGAATGAAATATCAGGCAAATGGGAAGGAAATTTTACACTACCTGCCGGATGTTATACTTATAGAATTCAACAGACAGATGTTTGTGACAACGTAATCTATTATGGAGAAAATGGAACTGAATCGGGCAATGAGATTCAATTATATGTTTCATCAGATGGTGAAGTTACCTTCAGTTACGATCCACAAACCCATATTATGAGTTCAACCCCTAATAGCGGAGCTGCGTACGAATTGGCAAAGGTAACGCTCATAGGTTCTTTACAGGACGAATTGGGCTGCAATTATGATTATAACTATGATTGTGACAACCCAGCGTTAGTATTTAATTCTGATTCCAATGTATGGGAAGGAAACTTCACGCTTCCCGCAGGATGTTATACTTACTTTGTGAAAGAAACATCTGTCTGTAATTATGTAACCGACTATGGAGAAAACGGAGTTGAATGGGGCAATGAGCTTCAATTATATGTTCCGTCAGAAGCTGAGATCACCTTCAGTTACGACCCTCAAACCCATATCATCACTTCAACGCCGTATAGTGGTGCTCCGCAGGAAGTGATAAAAGTATCACTCTTTGGGACTTTACAGGACGAATTAGGCTGTGCCTATGATTATGAAGATGACTGTGATAATTCAGCATTACTGTTTAATTCCAGTTCGGGCTTATGGGAAGGCAACTTTACACTTCCTACAGGATGTTATTCTTATATTGTGAAAGAGACATCTGTCTGTAATTATGTAACCAATTATGGAGAAAACGGAACGGAATGGGGTAGTGATATTCAATTATATGTTCCATCAGATAGTGAAATTACTTTCAGTTACGATCCGCAGACTCATATCATGACTTCAACACCATATAGCGGTGCACCACAGGAAGTGACCAATGTATCACTTTATGGGACTTTACAGGACGAATTGGGCTGTGATTATGATGATGACTATTATTGTGACAACCCTGTCTTACAGTTTAATCTTGATTCGGGTTTCTGGGAAGGAAGTTTTACGCTTCCTGCCGGATATTACTCTTACAAGGTGAAAGAAACATTTGCCTGCAATATTATCTTCTATGGATACAACGGCATTGAATGGGGTAATGAGATTCAATTATATATTCCATCAGATAGTGAAATCACATTTAGTTATGACCCGCAAACCCATATTATAAGTTCAGAACCTTATAATGGAGGTCCGCTGGACGTAACAGATTATGGAACTTTAAAGGACGATTTTTTGTTGTATCCAAATGCTGTTTATAATATAATTAATATAAAAGGACCAAAATCACCTTCTAACCACTCCTATGTTATTTATGATATCTTAGGTGCAGTCAAAATGAAAGGAACCATTAATAATGACCAAATTGAGGTAGAAACACTTTCAAGTGGTATCTATATTTTAAAATTCGAAATAGATAATAACTATATCTTTAAAAAATTTGTAAAAAATTAATTAGCTAAAAGGCCTATCAGATGATAGGCCTTTTTTTTAAATTTATAAATAAATAAAATAATAGTAGTTACCAACGGTTCTGAGTCATTGTTTCCGAATTATGAATTTTTTAAGGAAAATTCTATAATTTTTAAATAACTATAAATCAATTATTTAAAATACTTTCAAATTATAATTGTGTTCAAAAGTATATTCAGTTTTGTGTTCACAATTGTTAGTAATTATTTAATAGCCAGATACCTTAAAACAGTGTTTTAAAAAATATTTTTTAGTAAAAATAAAAATTTGCTTAAGGTTATAATTTTGTTAATTTCAAATGTGCCACAACGGATTGTATATCTTAAGTTAGCTTTTATTAATAAAGTTTTTAATTTAATGTCTTTGCTGCCAATGCTGCTATTTCTCTGGTAATTTTTGTTGGTGAATTACAATCACAGTTGTTCAGTCCAACAACATAAATATCATAATTAGGAAGATATACACCCATAGATTTGAATCCAAAAAAGTGTCCACCATGTTCTCTGGTAGGAACTCCATTTATTTCTTTAATATGCCATCCATAACCATAGTTAATATGCTCCCCGTTATTCAATGTATAATTCGTAAATGCTTTTTCAGTTGTTTCTTTGCTAATTAGAAGGTTGTTTTTTATGGCTTCTTGCCAAGTAAACATATCATTGACGTTAGACATCAATGCACCGGTAGAATAAGCGAAAGAATAACTAACTTGTCTACGATTAACATAACCATTTTTATTATGGTAACCTGAAGCACTGTTTTTAATAACTTCTCTATGACTTCCATATTGTGAAGATGTCATTCCTAGTTTTTTTAAAATTTGTTCTTTAACAAAATCACCATATGGCTGTCCAGTTACTTTTTCAATGATATAACCTAATAGCACATATCCAGAATTATTATAGCTGCTTTTTTCACCGGGAGCAAAATCGATAGGCTCATTTTTAAAAAAGTTTATTAATTCTAAAGGTGTTAAATCTTGTTTTGAAATTTCATTTAGTCCTTTAACTCTAGTAAAATCCTTAATCCCCGATGTGTGTGTTAACAAATGGTGTATGGTAATTTTATTTCCATTTGTAGGATAATCAGGAATAAACTTTGTTATTTCGTCATCCAAATTCAGTTTTCCTTTTTCTACAAGCATTAAAATAGATATTGCTGTAAACTGTTTTGTCATAGAGGCTATTTCGAAGACGTTTTCCGTATGCATTGGAAGATTTAATTCTAGATTTGAAAGGCCAAATGCTTTTTTATAAATGATATTTCCATTTTTAGAAATCAAAAAGGTTGCGCCAGGAGCATTTGGTTGGTACTTTTCCTGTAATAAACTATCAATTATGGATTCTAAATTTTGTGCATAGCTTGTAGATTGAGAATTAAGGAAGAAAAGGGTAAATACTACTGATAGATAATTTAAATAAATTACTTTTTTCATTTTTTATGGTTTTAATTTCCAGCTAAATAACAGTCATTTTTAATTGTTGAAAAATGAAAGTCACCAACGGCCCATTTTAATACATTAAAGCAATCAATCCCTAATTTGTTGCCAAATTCTGCAGACAGGAGCCGTTCGTGACAAATATGAATCCTTCATGCCAACAATTATAACTGAATTTTATAAACCCCTATATTTGTGAGCTATGGGTATAACAAAACATATAAAAGTTGGAATTATTGAGGCCTTGTTAATAGTTTTATTATTCAGTGTTTTTATTTATCCAAGATTACAAGATATCGGAGATTATGTGTTTATATATCCTTTTAACCTTAAGGATGGTAGTATTTATTGGGCACTTTTTTTTTCAATATTATTTGGTGGGTTGCTATTTTTTTTAAATATATATTATGCGATCCCTAAGTACCTTAAAAATAAACAGATTAATAAATACATCCTGAGTATTATATTATTGTTTTTCGGATTACTAGGAGTCGAATTTCTTGTAAAAATAACATTACAAACCATTTATAATTTACCAGAAAATTTTGAATTTTTATATGGTGTAGATTATAATAACCTCCCTAAGAGAAGAAGTCTTGAATTTCCTCACGGAATAAGAAACCTTGGATTTTTAGCATTATCCTTTGGATATCGATATGTTAAAGATTGGAAACAACTTATGGAAGAACGCACCCGACAGCAAACTATTTTAGCAGAAAAATGGAAAGTAGAGCTCGATTATTTAAAATCTCAGGTAAATCCACATTTCTTATTTAATAATTTAAATAACATATATGCCATTACGAAACGAAATAATGACACTGAAGCTTCTGAAGCCATAACCAGACTCTCCAGTCTAACCCGTTTTATGCTCTATGACAGTAGTTCTAAATACATTCCTATTGCTAAGGAAATTAAGTATATCCAAGATTATATCGAAATGCAACAATTACGTTTTGCAGATGAGGAAGTAATTGTAAACTTAAAGCTAGAAGGAAATATAGAAAACACAAACATTAGTCCTTTTATGTTAATTCCTTTTGTTGAAAATGCCTTTAAATATGGTATTAAAATGCATCAAAACAATATTATTAGAATAGAAATTAAAGTCATAAATGGCTGCTTATTTTTTAACGTGAGAAACAAAATTCAGCAGAGTAAAAATAATCATGTATATTCAGGAATAGGAATTGCCAATGTTAAAAAAAGGCTGGAACTTGTGTATGCAAACAATTTTGAACTTAATATAAATAATGATGAGACATACTTTGAAGTACAGCTACGAATAGATAATTTATGATTGTAAATTGTGTTATAATAGATGATGAACCAGCTGCTATAGAAGTGTTAGCCGATTTTGTTGATAGAACTCCAAATTTATCCCTTTTGAGTACTTTTCGCAATCCATTACATGCCTTAAGCTTTTTAAGAGATACTAAGGTTGATCTTATTTTTCTGGATATTAATATGCCGGAAATCAATGGTATGGAATTATTAAAAGTATTGATTCATCCACCCTTAGTTATTTTTACTACAGCTTATACTGAATATGCACTAGAAAGTTATGAGAAAAATGCAGTGGACTATTTACTTAAACCAGTAACTTTCGAGCGTTTTCTTATAGCGGTTAATAAGGTACAAAGTCGTTTAATAAATAAGAAACCTGAGGTCATTGATACCACTCAAACTTCGAGTGCAAATGAAGAAATTATCTACCTTAAGAGTGGGCCAAAAACACATCGTATAGAACTTAATGACGTTCGCTATTTGGAAAAAGACGGCCATTATATCAGCTTTTACTTAAGCGACAAAAAAGTGGTTGCACGTTTAAGCATGAAAGATGTTTTTGAAGTAATCTCAAAAGAAAAATTCATTCAGGTGCACAAGTCGTATATAGTTTCCATCGCCCATATAAAAACTATTGAAAGGCATCAAATAAAAATAGAAGAATCTATTATCCCCATTGGCAAAACTCACCGGAAAGCGGTTCATGAGTTTTTTAAATCAGATTTTTATAGCTAATTGAACTTTCTCAATTTGTATTTTTTCTATTTGGATAAGTCTATTGTTTTTTATACACAATATCACCAAATCTATAAATTTAGAGTTGTTGAGTTAAGTTATTGAGTTCAGACTAATGTTCTTTAATGTTATACGTTTTTATATGCTTGTTTTTGGTGATTCATGTTTTAAACCTTTAATAATAAGCCATATGGCAAACACCATTTCTTGTATTCCTATTATAAAATCCAAGGCTTCTATTACTTGAATTTCATAAAATTTCAATAGCACTATGGTCATTGTTACAAGGGCACCAATAAAACCCCAAGCTGCCAACCATCTAGGTACAAGTGCAAATCGGAATAATATGAAATTCAATATAAGTGCAGAAATAGTAAAAACTATTCCGAGTCCTATATCGAATGTCCATTCCGCTAAAATCAATAAGGATTGACCTATGGGTCTGAAGTTACTTGTGTCTTGCACGTTATTGACTGAATATTCTTTGCTTATAAACAAAACACTTATCAATACCGCAACATAGGCTGCAAATAGAATACCTTCCATGATTCGCATACCAACATATCCCAGTGCCAAACTTTCACTTTTCTTTTTAAGAATAGGGAATAATAGTATCGCGATAAATGCAACTGAAATAGCATCTATAAGCATGAGAATCGCTGCTCCTGCAATTTGGCTTGATTTATCAGAAAATGCCTCAAGTAAATTCGTGGATTCAAGAATGGGTTCGGTAATCGAAATGCTCAGTGAAGAAGTAACCGTAGCAGTTATAAATAATATTCCGACAATTTTGGCAATACGTTTATTTGAGTCCATAAAATCTATTTTTT
>NZ_DBNGMQ010000046.1:0-1884 GCF_057126245.1 Yeosuana sp.
TTGAGACTCAAAAGTTAATGTGTTTAAAAAAATAAATAAATAAAATTAAACCTTGTGGAATTGTTAAAAATTTAGTAGTCTAGAATTAAGTCAGATTTCTAATTAATGATTTAATCTTGGATTCGGGATATAGCTCAGCTTGGTAGAGCACCTGCTTTGGGAGCAGGGTGTCGTAGGTTCAAATCCTACTATCCCGATAATATTTCTTTAATCGGATGAGCTTAAAAAAAATTAAATTTTTAAAAAATCTAAAAAACTATTGATAGAATTTTATTTCTTTTTTATACTATATACTTGTAACTACTAATTATTGACTGATTATAACTCCATTATATTCTATATTATTAACTTGATACTAATTCAAAATTACTAATGAGTTTAGACGCAAAATTTATTCCGGTTCGAACTGCTTTTTATGAAATAGTAGGAAATTTTTTTAAGAAAATAGCTGAATTGTTTGGTTATCCAGAGAATCCTGGAATGCCAACTATTTATGATCTTCCAAATGAATTCTATGCTCGATCAAAATTTCTTGATAATCTTCCATTACATCAAACTTTTTGGCCCCCTATACAACGACCAGAAACATGGTTTGAAATGATATTTGGACCATCCCCAAAAGTCGAATCAGTTCCGAGATACATATACGAAAGCAAACAGGAAGGATTCTACAATTTTTATATTGAAAATTATAAAAATATTTATTTTTTACCTGATTGGTTATCTGAGTTTATCCAAGTACGATTACATATTTGTCTAGATATAACATTTTTAGAAACTATTCGTGAAGTTTTATTTGTAGGTCTGATGGTTTACTCTCAAATTGTAATTTTACGAATAGCTTTATCTTGGTTTATTTATATAAATCCATATACATTTCCATGGTGTTATCTGGCCGCTGCAGTAGATTGGACAGAAGATGTTTTACAAGGGATAGTACCATCAATACTTGGGGTAAATATTACTGGAAGTGTTTTTCTAGGTATTCTTGGAGTAGTCGCAGATAGTTTAAATCATTTGATTTTTACAATGCCATTTTTACCAAGTGAAGGAGAGGAAACAAAATTATTAATTAATCAACAAATGAAAGATGTTTTAGTTTTTCATTATTTACCAATTTTATGGTATCGTTATCCTATTCCAAATGATATAAGAGAATTTTGGTACAACGAAAGACCAGATATTTTAAATTATATGCAAAAAGCCTACAAAGATTTAGATATTCAATTTCTGCCGGATCATATTGTCAATGAATTTAATCAACAAAAATTAAAAGCAGAATTGCCTCAACTTTATGATTCTTTAATAGTTAAAAATACTCATCATATAAGTGATTATCTATCAACAGAAATATTGTCAAAAAATAATTTAACTCAAGTAAATGAATTTCTTCCTAATATAAATTTTGTTAATGAACATTTGAATAATTTTTTAATGACTCATCTCGATAAATTATTTTAATGTTAATTTTTGAATAACTGAACTTTTTTAATTGAGTTCGTTTGTGATTTTTGATCAAATATTTAAATTAATAGATTAATAGTTTGATTAAAAATCATACTATATTTTTCTTAATTAAAATTAAAAATCTTTATAATAAATTTTATTTTTATAGTACTAAATATTTTTTTAAGTCAATTTAATTAGTTGGAAGATAACTATTTCTTATTCACCTAACTTAGTAATCTATAATTCAACTTTAAGAAGATACTTTTTCAAAAAAGTTATTAAGAAAATAAATTCATGGAAATTTTAAAAGAGTTTGATCCTGGCTCAGGATGAACGCTGGCGGTATGCTTTACACATGCAAGTCGTACGAGAGTTTTTAACTCAAGTGGCGGACGGGTGAGTAACACGTAAGAATTTGCCTTTAGGAGGGGGACA
>NZ_DBNGMQ010000047.1:0-3560 GCF_057126245.1 Yeosuana sp.
ATTTTTAGTCTCTAGCGCGCTACTTTATTCAGCTATTAAGTTTAGAGCGGGGTGGTTCTCTAATAACTTAACAATTGAAAGTCTTTGTATCGCTGAGTCGTCTACTACTACACAGTTTAAAGTCATAACATTTTATATTATTTCGGTTAAGATATCGACAATAGTACAAAAAATTACGTTAAAAACCAAATTTCATCGGTGAACTGTAGTTTTTAACAAAAATTTAACATACATGAGATTTGGTATTTTGTCTCTCTATTTAGTTGTGTAATATAGATAAAATAGTTATTTTTGCAGCCAATTTTTAACAATAAATTCGATTTTTATGAATCATTATGAAACTGTTTTCATCTTAAATCCCGTTTTATCTGATGAACAGATAAAGGAAACAGTTAAGAAATACGAAGATTTTCTTGTTTCTAACGGCGCTAAGATGATAGCTAAAGAAGATTGGGGACTAAAAAAATTAGCCTACCCAATCCAAAACAAAAAAAGTGGTTTTTACCACTTATTTGAGTACACTGTACCAGGAGAGGTGATTGGAGCCTTAGAATTAGAGTTCAGACGTGATGAGCGTTTTATGCGTTATTTAACGGTGGCGTTAGATAAACATGCTATCTCATGGGCGGAAAGACGAAGAGAAAAACTTAAAGTAAAAGCATAATTATGGCAACATCTATTGAACAACAGTCTAAAGGAAAAAAAGACGGAGAGATTAGATATTTAACCCCGTTGAACATTGAGACCAATAAGCAAAAGAAATATTGTCGTTTCAAAAAGTCAGGAATTAAATATGTGGATTATAAAGATCCAGATTTCTTGTTGAAGTTCGTGAACGAGCAAGGTAAAATCTTACCAAGACGTTTAACAGGAACCTCATTAAAGTATCAAAGAAAAGTATCTGTTGCCGTAAAAAGAGCAAGACACTTAGCGTTGATGCCATACGTAGCAGATTTATTAAAATAAAATACCAATAACAATGGAACTTATATTAAAACAAGACGTTGAAAATTTAGGATTTAAAGACGATGTTGTAACAGTTAAGAACGGTTATGGTAGAAATTTTTTAATTCCTCAAGGGCAAGCTATTTTAGCAACAATCTCTGCAAAGAAAGTGTTGGCTGAAAACCTAAAGCAAAGAGCTTTTAAAGACAAAAAATTAATTGATGATGCTAACACCATGGCTGAGGCTATTAAGGCATTAGAAATTAAAATTACTGCGAAGGCGACTGAAGGAGCCTCGGCAGGAGATAAATTATTTGGATCTGTGACAAAAGCAGATTTAGTTACTGCTTTTGAGAAAGAGGGTCATACTATAGATAAGAAATTTGTTACAATAACAGGTGGTAACATTAAACGTTTAGGACAGTATAATGCTGTTGTGCGTTTACATCGTGAAGTAACGTTCGATTTCCCTTTTGAGGTTATAGCGCAAGCGAACTAGTATTAACAATTAGTTAATAAAAGTTTTTTATTATTATAAGGCCACTCTTTTGAGTGGCTTTTTTTTACGTTACATTTGTTCGATTATTCTATGCATGCATAGAATGAAAAAAAAATGACTAACTCAAAATTTAATCAAATGAAAAAAACAATCCTTTTAATTGCCTTCATGTTTTTT
The DNA here is from genome assembly GCF_057126245.1 of Yeosuana sp. Taxonomy (NCBI): domain Bacteria; kingdom Pseudomonadati; phylum Bacteroidota; class Flavobacteriia; order Flavobacteriales; family Flavobacteriaceae; genus Yeosuana; species Yeosuana sp. Next base: position 1,622 of record NZ_DBNGMQ010000047.1, read on the forward strand.
GGAATACTTGCCTTTTCCCAAGTAACCACATCTAACATTAAGGGCCTTATTTTAGATCAAAGTTCAGTTCCACTGCCTGGTGCCAATATATTGGCTATACACACACCAACCGGTACAAAATACGGGGCTGCATCAAATATTGATGGACGTTTTAATTTGTTAAATTTGAGGGTAGGTGGCCCGTACAGTGTTACAATCTCTTTTGTGGGTTACAATGAGCAATCATTTAATGATGTGTATCTTAATTTAGGGAAAACACAGAATATAGATGTTGTTTTAATCGAAAAGACATCAGAACTTGAAGCAATTGTGATACAAGGATCTGGTGGTACAGGTACTTTTGGAAGTGATAGAACCGGCGCTGAAACTAGTGTTGGAAGACGTGAATTAACTCGTCTGCCCACAATTTCAAGATCTGCGGCAGATTTTACTCGGTTAGAGCCTTCCTCTACAGGTAACTCATTTGGTGGTAGAAACGACCAGTTTAACAACTTTTCTCTAGATGGTGCTATTTTTAACAATCCATTTGGGTTAGACGCACCAACACCTGGAGGACAAACTGATGCACAACCCATATCTTTAGATGCCATAGATCAAATATCAGTTTCTTTAGCTCCGTATGATGTCACTCAATCTGGTTTTACAGGAGCTTCCGTAAATGCTGTTACTAAGAGTGGAACTAACGAGTTCCATGGAACTGTTTATGGTTTCTATAGAGATGAGAACCTTACTGGGAGCGAAGTGAACGGACAAGATGTTCCAACGTCAGATTTAAAGCAAAACCAATATGGTATTAGTATTGGTGGCCCAATAATAAAGGACAAACTATTCTTTTTCGCCAATTTTGAAAAAGATGAAAGAACAGATCTAGGGACTAATGGATGGGTACCAGATAATGGGAATTTGATAACAGCGGTAAATGAATCTAGGGTCTCGGAAAGTGATTTTGTTGCTGTTCAAGAAGCATTATGGGGCGTGCTACAATCTGATGGTTCTAGAACTGGAGGGCTAGGTTATAATACTGGAGCATATCAAGGATTTAATTATGGTTCAGAATCTACGAAAGGAATTGTTAAATTGGATTGGAATATTAATGACAATAATCGTTTAGCAGTTATATACAATTGGTTAGATGCTTCGAAAGAAAAGCCAGCGCATCCAACAGCTTTGGGCTCAAGAGGACCGAGTTTTCAAACACTACAATTTGAAAATTCTGGTTATGAGATTAATAACAAACTACAGTCTGTTCAATTGGAACTAAACTCTAAATTGTCAGATGAAATGACCAATAAACTTCAAGTAGGCTACACACATTTTGACGATTTTAGAAATCCATTGTCTGGACCTGCTCCTATAATTACCATTCAAGATGGTGCGGGATCTAATTATATAATTGCAGGACATGAACCATTTTCTATTAATAATGAATTAGATCAGAAGGTATTCCAGTTGACAAACAATTTAAATATTGTAAAAGGTAACCATACATTTACAATTGGTTTTTCCTTTGAGAAATTTGCCTTTAAAAATTCTTTTAACCTAGTTAATTACGAGTCTTTTAATTTTGGAATTTTCCCTTATTATGGGATTTTTAGTCAATATCCCGATGTTCAAACATTTTTGAATAATGCACAGCCTGGTGGTCTTGTTGATCAATATTTAACCGCTACTCAAAATGCCTATGATTCGTTTAATGCGAATGGAACAGGGAATGATGGTGGTTGGAAATTGGCAGAACTTAATGTTGGTCAATTATCGTTCTATGCACAGGACGAATGGAATGTTAATGATGAATTTAAGCTTACATATGGGGTTCGTTTTGATAAACCATTATATTTTAATACGGCCGAATTGATTCAAAAATATATTGATACAGATAATACTGCTACAAGAGATAATTCAGTGTTATATTTTAATCCAAATTCAAATGAAGAAGTAA